>JARXZD010000005.1 GCA_029893765.1 Bacilli bacterium PM5-9 | reverse complement strand
TATGATACTTTTAAGCAAGAAGAATTAATTAAGATATTCTATGCAAACCCTTGTAGGTCTGATCAAAAAGGTAAGTGTGAAAAGAATCATGTTCACATTAGAGAAATCGTTCCTAAAGGAATTGACTTACAATCTTATACTACTTCTGATTTAAATTATATATCTAATCAGATTAATAATTATCCTAGAAAGATATTTAAATATAAATCACCAATACAATTAATGAAGAATCTTGAATATAATGAAAAGATTCTTGAATTAAATAACCTTAAGGAACACCCAATCCAACAGGTTAATTTATCAAGAATCATTAAATAAAAAAACATAAAATAAGCAGCCATATTATCAAAGATAAAAGTTGCGCTTTCGACTGCAAAAAGAAAAATTCAGTTGATAAGTGCTTTTTATCGTGACTATATACCCTTGTTTCTAATACAATTATAACGTATTTATCTTATTTTGTGAAATAGTTTATAAAAAAAGATACTTATAAAGAGTTGAAAACCCTTATAAGTATCAATATTTATTAAGAAGTTGCACTTTCATTTAAAATTAAGCTATTTTAGCAAAACTACCTCTTTAATAAGTCTCTTATTTTCATATACTATTATCTATACTCTACAATATTACCATTTCAACTATTTAACAGCCTTTGATTTTGCTGATGTTTTAGCAATCGTAACATAACCAATTTTATTATAGTAAACTTTTACCTTAATTTTCTTACCTTTATATTTCTTTTCTATTTTATAGCTACATTTAGTTGCACCTTTAATAACTTTGTTGTTAGCATACCAAACACATTTATATGATGTTGCTTTTGGTGAAGAGTATGGTTTTGCTTTAATAGTTTTACCAACTTTTAATGTTCCACTAATTTTTGGACTGTTAACTTTTTTAAATTTTAAAAGCTTAGCTATCTTTTTATAATTAGATGATAATTGTGAAGTTGCTAAATAACCATCTTTAAAAGCAAATATTTTCACTTGTATTTTTTTAGTTGCATAAGCATTTGTAATATATAAACTATTCTTTGTAGCATTTTTTATAATTTGTCCATTAGAATACCATTGATATTGGTATTTTAATCCAGAAACATCCCAAGTTCCATTACTAACTTTTAATGTAGCTCCTGCTTTAGCACTTCCAGAAATAATCGGTTTTGTTTTTGCACCAATTAATTCTAATGCAGCAATTGTATAGATATTTGAACTTACTTCTACATCTTTATATCCTAATTTAGAAACTGTTACTTTAGCACTAATTGATTTTCTTTCATAATTATTATTTAGATAAAAAGTAGATTTATTAGCACCATCTATCTTATTACCATTAGAATACCATTGATACTTATACTCTAATCCATCTGTTTCATTCCAAACTCCATTACTAACACTTATTGTATTTCCAGCCTTAGCAACACCAGTTATTGTTGGTAATTCTATATTTATAAGTTCAGGTTCATTAATAAAAACTTTAATAGTATTACTACTCTCTTGCAAAAGGCTATTATAACCTATTTTTGAAGCAATTACTTTTCCACTTATTTCTTTTTCAGCTAGATCGCTTGTTACTATTAACTTATTTGATCCTTCACTTAATTTTTCATCATTAGCATACCATTCATAATTATATGTTAAACCACTTATTGACCAATCTCCATTAGTTAATGTTAATTCACTATCAATTTTACCTGCACCTATTATTTGTGGTTTATTATTATTGATAAAATCTCCTTTACTTACAATAATACTATTAGATGTAAGTTGTGAGGCACCTGTATAACCTGTTTTTTCCACAAATACTTTTGCAGATATTGTTTTATTAACTAAATCACTAGTTAATGTTAATGAGCTTGTACTAGCATTATTAATTTTATAATTATCAGCATACCATTCATAAGTATATGTTAATCCTGTTAAGGTACTATTGTTGTTTACCCAACTTCCTTGAGATACATTTAAAGTGTTACCAACTTTTCCAGTCCCACTTATTTGTGGTTTTATTGAATTTGTAATTGTTGTATCAAGATCATCGTTTACAACTGAAAATACTTTAACTTCATATTCATAAGTGCTTGAATCACCACCAGTAATCCCACTTATTGTTACTTTATAAATATCAACATCTTTATTTGCTGGTTTTGTAAAATTATCAAATTCCCACACTAAAGTGTTCATATAACCATATCCTGAGCTAGTTTCAGAATACTTAGTAGTTCCAACAACATGAGTAGGCACAACTTGATTATTCTTTTTTACACTTACACTAGCTGAATTAAAATTAGCAACCGTGCTACTAATACTCCATGTTAAACTGTTTTTCCAATCATCAACTGTAAGTTCACTTGGAAAATAACCTGCTGATGGCCAAGAAATATAACCTGCTGGTTCAATATTATTTCTTTCCACATCAATTACTTTTAAAGCATTTGTTCTACTTGTTGAACCTGATCCCATAGTTGATGTTTTTGGTGATATAATCCATTGTCTATGACCAACTTTAGCTCTATTACTATCTCCTATACTATCATACATTTGTGATAAAACAGCATCTGCTCCTGTTCCAATTCCTGAATTACTCCCCCATGATAAATTTGATGTTTTTGCAGCTTCAACTGCAGCAGAAGTACGACATTTCCAACTATCTGGTATTTCATGTGTAATACTATTATTAGCTAATGAAGCAAGTGCTGCATCTTGTGCTTGTAAACTATAAGCTTTATTTTCAACAACAGGAGCTACTCCTACCATTTCACGTAAATAATTCACCATATCAAAAGTAGCTGCTTGTGCTTCATCATTAATTTTTCCAGCAATACAACCTTCAACATTACCATCCCAAATAACTTTTGTATTCTTAGCTTTTAAAAACCAATTATTATATGCATCTTTAACTGATTGTTTATCATTATTATCAATATTAAGTTGTGTGGCGTTTATTTGCACTGTTAATATTAATCCAACAACAAACATCTTTAATGTTACTTTAATTTTTTCTTTCATTTATTTTATTCCCCCCTATGTTTTCTAATATTCATTTTAACAAAAAATTCACATTTAATCTATATTTACTTCATTATTGTCTTTATCTAAAATATAAATTTTAGTTTTGCCACTTAAATTTGTTTCTACCTTTTTAGCAAGCTCATTTAAAATCAATTCCAATTCATCATATCTTGACTTATCCACCATTTCTATACATAGAAATGCATTTTTAGTTTCTTCATTAAGCATTGTTCTCACCGACTCACGCCAATTCCAACAGCGACAAATTGCGCCTTCATCATCCTTATAAACAATTTCTCCCTCATAAGGAGGAGCACTTTCTTCACTACCTAATGTAATAAATGATTCTGTACCATTAGCTTTTGTTAAACGAATATCTCCAACAAAAGTATCAATATCTTCTCCACCACAAGGAATTGCATATTTTAATGAAATCGAGTTGTAAATATCTACTAACGGATTAATACAACTTAAACTGTCTCCTTTATTTACTCTTTTTAATAATGCTTCAATTGATGAACGAGCACCTTTTTTCGTTTTAAATTTTTGATATGCTTCTCTCCAAACTTTAATTACTTCATTTTCACTAAAGTTATCATTAACCAAATATTTACTACTTTCTTTTTTACTGTCCTCTAACATCGTTAAGTATTTATTTTCATCTGTAATCGTATTATCAATATCATTACATACTATCACACCTATTTTTGCTTCTGGAAATAATTGCCAAAAACTATCCTCAATAATAAATTTTTTCATTATTTATCCTCCTATATTATCTTTTTTTAAAGTATTTATGATTTCATAATATAAGTATTTTTCTAGTAAGTCAAGCTTATATATTCATACTTGTATAGTAAAATTATCAATATTTCAAAAAATAATTGTGCAAGTATTTAAAAGTCTTATTATTATAAAACATCACTATAAAATAAAAAGAATGTTACTTATAAAGTAGCACTCCTTATTATTAATAATTTTCAAATTAATTAATATAAATATTCTTATCTTAAAGCTTCAAAACCATGATCTATTAACACTTCATTTGTTTGATCTAATGTAAATTTATTAATTATGCAATGATATAGTACAGCATCATATTCAACCTTAACATATATTTTTGAATGACCAAATGTTTGAAGAATTTCATTCATTATATTTAAATCAGTTTGTAAATATATTAAAATACATAATAGCTTTTCACGACTAACATTTTTTGTTGAAGATAAATTTGTTATTTCATAAATATAATTTCCCATTGCTAACTCTTTTCCAAGTTTAGAATTGCTAAGCCCTTTTTCTTTAATTAAATTATCTAAAAGAATTTTTGCTGATTTAGTATTTTTATTTATATTTTTAATTGATCTAACATCTTCTTCTATCATATATTCTAATTCATCAGTTGTCTTCAAGTAAAATCACTCCTTATATTATGTACTTACCCTTAAATGATGTATAATAATTCTACAGTACTATTATATATATTTTACACTTGTTTTCTTTATGCTTCCAGCATAAAAATTGATTATTAGCTATATTTAGTGTTTATATGATATGATACTTTATAAGATAATAAAAATAGGAGATAATTATGTTAGACATTATTAAAATAAATAATAAAAAATATGTAAAAAAGACAGTCAATAATATATCTGTCTTTTATCATCTTAAAACTTTAAACCTTAGTAGTGTTCCACCAATATTAAAAATAGAAGGAAATATGGTATATTATGAATACATTAATGGAGAATCATTATATGATTTAATTAATAATAAAACACTTAATCAAAGAGAGCGAGTAATCATTGGATTACAATTAATTATTTGTTTAAAAGAGATTAATGACAATTATATAATTCACAAAGATTTAAAACCTGAAAACATCATTATTGATAAAAATTATCAAGTATTTTTAATAGATTTTGGTGCTAGTCGTTTGTATGATGATGAAAATAAAAATCGAGATACACAACTATTTGGAACGAGAGGTTATGCTTCTCCAGAGCATTATGGTTATGCTCAAACAACTCATAAATCAGATATTTATTCATTAGGTAAGGTTTTAAAGGATTTAGATTTACCAAGTAATTATAATGACTTAATAAATAAATGTACTGAAATTAATCCAAATGATCGATTTAGTGATTATGACATACTGTTGGAATCTTATGAAAAAATAATGAGTGGAAAGCATTTGGTTACAGTTAAACAAAAAATAAATAATATGTTTATAAATTTTTTCAAACAAGAATATGGTTACAATTATGATAAAAGTTTTGTTCAAAGAGTTGTTTTAATTGTACTTACACTTTTCTATATTCAAATAATAATTAGTGGATATTCCGATGGAACATTTAAAAATGATGAGTTTTTAATAAATATTTTAGTCCTATTTATTATGATTGCCTCTTCTGCATACATTTTTGATTTAATCAGGATAAGTTTTAGTGCAAAAAAGAGAGGATCAGATTATAAAAAATATATCAAACAATTTATTATTAATATCCTTACTTTTTATATTATTTTATTTATTTTTGGAAGTATTGCATATTTTTTAGGTTACCGATAAAAACTATGCTGTTAGCATAAAGTTATTTTTCAAAAAACTGATATGATAAATATAGTTTAAATTAGTTTGGAGCGTAATATTATGTTAAGTTTTTTGATTTTTCTATTAGTTATATACGTTATTTATAAATCGAATATTTTAAGGATAATTGCAGTTTTTATTATGGATTTTATTGCTTTCTCATTTGATGCTCTATTCTCTATACTAAAATATGTTTTTTTACTTTTTTTAATAGTCATGATTGTATATTTTGTATGTAACTAGAAAATATAGAGAGAGATGAAATTTTAATACCCCTTATTTTTCAATATTCATTCCTATAATTTATAATTTTGAGTAATTTATGCTAGAGGCGTAAATTATTTTTTTTGTAAAATGCTACTATTATATTATAAATTTTAGAAAGAAGGGGTTTTATGAACAATAAAAACTTAGGTAAGGAATTATGCTTAGGCAGTGGCATTTTTGGACTAATCGGAGGAATAATATTAGTAATTGCACCACTATTACTAATATCTACTTTATCAACTGATATTATTTCTGAAAGTGGAGCAAGTACTAGTGGTAGTGTAATAATTTTTACAATCATAAAAATCGCATCCATAGCACTTGGTATTTTATGCTTAATTAAATATAAAGGTTGCAATCAAGTAATTACTGGTGGGCCTATTTTATTAATTGTGGGTGGAGCAGTTGCACTTATTCCTTTTATTGGAAGCATAGGTGGCATTATAATGATTATTGGTGGTGGAATTTGTTTAGGTAGTCTAGGCAGATTCAAGAAAAAAGAAATGGAGGAACAAAAATAAAATGAAAAAAATTACATTATTTTTATTACTGTTACTTGTATGTGTTGGATGTGGTAGTAAAAAAGAAGTAATTGAATTAGATAAATATGTAACAGTTACTTGGAGTGGAGTAAATGGAGCTGCCAAAATTGGCACAGTAAATGTTGATGATGAAAAACTAGTTAGCGATTATCCTAACATTAAAGATTACTGGGATACTGAATATGTATATGATATAGTTGGAGATGATATTGATAAAGATGGATCATTATCAAATGGTGATAAAATTAAAATAGATTTTGATATCGTGGAAAGTGATGAAATAAATAAGTTATATGATATAGATACAATGGTTACACTAAAAGTTGAGGGGTTAAGTGATGCTATTGGCGCAAACCAAGCATTTTCTTTTGGTAATTTAGAATTAACCTTATCTGATAAAGTAACTATTACCAAAGTTAATAACCCTTATGATGAAAATCATAATAAAAAAGTAGTTAAAATGCCCGTTAAAGTAAAGAATACTAGTGATAGTAAGGAAAGGCTTAATATATTTAACTACGAAGTATATGGTCCAAAACAAGATACAAAATTAAATACAGTGTCTGCACTATTTTTATTTACAGATAATAAAAGCTTAGATTTTGGTTCAGACATTTTACCAGGAAAAACTGTTAAAAGAAATATGTACTTCTTATATGAGGGAAAAGGTGTTTATACTTTCTATTTTGATGATTATATCGAAAAAGTTGAAGCGCAAGTTGACATTAAAAAATAATTAACTATATAAATACATTCAAAAAGATATGTTTCCTTAAATAGAAAACATACCTTTTTTTATTTAATATTTATCCAACCATTTTTTATCCAGTGCTTATCATCAACTGATAATTCATTCTTGGTTTTTTTAATTGATCTTTGATGTAGCATTTTTGATATTTGAAAATACAATTTCACCTTTAAGTTAGGCTTAACTCTTTTATCAATTTTATGATTTTTCGCAAGTTTTTTTACCTTTTTCTCAATTTTTTCTTTTCTCTTAGTAGATATCTCTTCCCAAATAATACTTTCGTTTAATCTAATTCCAAGTTTTTTTATTGATGAAACACCTAACCATGTTAAGCTAGTAGCAACGTCATTTTGAGCAGCCTTATTTGATGCCCCAACACTTTGCGTTAAAATAATCGCTCGCTTATTAAACATCTCTTTTTTAGGTCGATGAACCATCCAATGACAACCAAAATGATCTAATAGTGATTTCACTTGACCAGGTGCTCTTAATGTATAAACAGGATATGCAAAAATAATTAAATCACTTTCTTTAATAGCAGTCCAAATTAAGCCAATCGATGTTGCATGAGGACATTTTGCAGCACTTTCATAAAAACATAATTTACAACCACAACAGAAATTTGGAGCATCTTTAGGTAAATAGAATTCTACTATCTCATTATCTTTTCTCAGATTAGTAAGTAACATCTCTTTAATATGATATGTGCATCCTTTTACTTCTGTACCATTAATTACTACTATTTTCAATTTAATACCTCCTATGCAAGCTGTTGTTTAGCAAACTCAGCATATAGATTATGATTATTAACTAATTCATCATGCTTACCAATACCAGTAACTTCACCATTTTCCACAAAAACAATTTGATGAGCATTTACAATCGTTGATAATCTATGAGCTATTACAAAAGTAGTTCTACCTTTCATTAAATTAGCTAATGCCTCTTGAACTACACCCTCAGATTGACTATCTAAACTAGCAGTTGCTTCATCTAAAAGTAATATTTTTGGATCTCTTAAAAAGGCACGTGCAATCGCTAATCTTTGTCTTTCTCCACCAGATAATTTTAATCCTCTTTCACCAACATGAGAATCAAATTTCTCTGGTAAGTTTTCAATGACATCTTTAACATATGCAAGTTCTACCACTTCCCAAAGCTCATCATCACTAACTTCACGATCTAAACCATAACATAAATTTTCTCTAATGCTTGCTGAAAACATACTACTTTCTTGAGGAACATAACCAATTTGAGAACGCCAAGACTTCAATGAAATTTCATTAATATTTTTATCATCCAATAAGATTTGACCACTTTCTGCTGAATAAAATCTTTCAATTAATGAAAATATCGTTGATTTACCAGCACCAGATGGACCAACAAAAGCAATAGTTTCATTTGGATTTGCACTAAAACTAATATTTTTCAAAATATCATTTTCATCATTATAATTAAATGAGACATTATTAAATGATACCTTTTTATTCGTTAAATCAATATTATCACCATTTTCAAGGTCTTCAATTGGCTCATCTAATATTTCAATTATCCTTGCGGTTGCTCCTTTAGCCTTTTGAACTTGAGTGATAAAAGTACCAAATGATGCAATAGGAATTACAATATTAAAAATATATAAAATAAATGCAATAAGTGTTCCTGAACTTAGTGTTCCATTAGTTACTCTCATTCCACCATAAGCAATAATACCAAATAGTGCAATCATTACAATTCCTGTTATAAGTGGATCTAAAATTGCATTAATTTTTGCTTCTTTTAATCCAAATCTAAATAAATCATTAATTAAACTAGTTTCTCTTTTAATTTCTTCGCCTTCACCATTTGATGATTTAACAAGTCTCATTTCAGTTAAAGCCTGTGTAATACTCCCAGTAAAATCAGCTGTTTTATTTTGTGTTTTAATTGATACATCATACATTATTTTACCAAGTGGAACAACAATCGCAGTAGCAACAGGAATTGTTAGTAAAATAATCATTGTCATTTTCCAATCCATAACAAACAAAATAACAATTGATGCTACTAAAGTTATAATACCAATAACAAAGTTTACAATGTTTTCACTAACAAGTGTTTTAATAATATTAGTATCATTTACAACTCTACTTGCTGTTTCACCTGACATTGTTGAACTAAAGAAAGGTATTGGTAAATAAATTATTCTTTTCCAAAGCATCTCTCTTAATTTAGCAACCATTTTATTACCTATATAACTCAATGCAAAATATGTAGCGCCACCACTAATTCCTTGAATTAAAAATATCGTTATAACAATTATTCCTTTTGATAAAGTGAAATTAGCCATACTTCCATCAATGATATCTTTAGTTAATTGTGGAACAACTAAACTAGAAACTGTACTAATAAGTGCTAAAACAATCGCAATAAAAATTATTATTTTCGATGGGCTCGTTATTTTTAAAATTCTTAATAAATTATTGTTTTTCATCAAAATACCTTCTTTCATCTACTATTATACATAGTTTAATACTCGATTAAAGCAATTAGCGTTAAGTGGTTATTTTTTTAAGGTGTTAGGATAAAAAAAAGATGTATAAAAATTAATACATCTCTTAATGATTATTTCCATGTTCAATAGCAGGCTCAATTTTCTCAAAACTTTCAAAAAATACTGTTTTGGCTAAATCAAGCCTATTTTTGTGCATTTGACTAGGTCGTGAATCATCAGCTGGATAACCCATTGGTAAAAAAGCAACTGGTTCTAGATAATCAGGTAAAGAAAACAATTTTCTAACCTTATCATAATCAAAAGAACCAACCCAAGTACTACCTAACCCTTGTTCAAGTGCAGCAAACATTAAATGCGTAACAACAATGCTAGAATCAACAATTCCAATATCTTTACCCATATTATCTTTCCAACTCGTTTTTTTATCATAACAAATTAAAAATGTTAGTGGAGCATTAAAATGATATGGAGTACATTCTTTAACTTTTTCTAAACTCTCTTCACTTTCTAAAACTAAAATACGTTGAGGTTGATAATTAACTGCTGTTGGAGCAAAACTTGCTGCTTCAGTAATAAACTTTATTTTAATTTTCTCAACCTTATTAGGCAAGAACTTTCTAACTGAATAACGCTCCTTACACATACTAAAAAAATTCATTTTGTATCACCTTAACCTAAATACTTAATTCTTTAATAATGGTAGCTTTACCGCCAACCCAAATTATATCATCAATTTGTTTAACAACTATTTCACTTGGTAAATTCATTAAATCACCTTGTTTAAATGAAATTTGTTCATCACCCTTAATATAACCCTTACTTTGAAGATAAACAAACATTCCACCATTTGCAGTACCTGTTGCACTCTCTTCATCAATCCCACAAGCAGGTGCAAAGTTTCTAACATAATAATTACCCTTTTCTATTGTTGCAACATGAAACCCTGTAATCTCATTATCATTACTAAATTTAGTAACTTCATCTTTTTTCATTTTAATTTTTTCTAACACTTGATAATCTTTTACAACCACCATTGCATCAGGTAATCCTACTTCAACAATCTTCGGTTTATTAATAATTTCATCAGGATTAATACTTAATAAATCAGCACACTGATCTTTATCTAAATCATTCTTAACTACTGGCTTAGACATTTCCATTAAAATGTTATTATCACAAATAACCTTTAATTTACCAGCCTTTGTATATTGAAAAGCCTCTTTTTTAGTAATATATCCCTTTTCTTTTAATAAATGAAAAGTAGCAATCGTAGCATGACCACATAAATCAACTTCATTTGTTACAGTGAAAAATCTAACATTAAAAATATTTTCTTCAAAAATTTCAACGAAAGCTGTTTCACTATAACCAAATTTAGTCGCTATTTCTTGCATTTCATTTTCAGATAATAAATTATCCATTATAACAACTCCTGCAAGATTACCCCCTTCATTTTCTCGAGTAAAAGCACTAACTTCATATGCTTCCATGTTCATCAGTCCTCTCTATAACTAATTGTTGGAATAATTATAACACAGAGAACAAATTATTTTAACAACATATCATCTTGTTTTAACATCTCACCACTATTCTTATGAAATAATTCAATTAACTTTGAAACACTCAATTCTTTTTTCTTGTCACCACTAATATCCACAACTACCTTACCACTATGCAACATGATTAAACGATTACCATATTTTATAGCATCCTCCATATCATGCGTAACCATTAATGATGTTAAATTATTTTCCTTAATTAACTTATCTGTTAAGTTTAAAACTAATTCTGTTGTTTTAGGATCAAGAGCTGCTGTATGTTCATCTAAAAGTAAGACTTTTGGTTGAATAATAGTTGCCATTAATAAAGTAAGTGCTTGTCTTTGTCCACCTGATAGTAAACTAACTTCAGTTTTTAATCTATCTTCTAAACCAAGACCAAGATCACATAACTTTTCAATAAACAACTTTCTATTAGATACTTTTACAGCTTTTTTCAAACCTCTTTTTTTACCTCTTAAATATGCAAGTGATAAGTTTTCTTCAATATTTAATTTAGGAGAACTACCCATACTAGGATCTTGAAAAACACGTGAAATATATTTAGATTTTTTTATGACACTATCATTTGTAACATCATTATCTTCTAAGGTAATAATTCCTACATCAGGTGTAATACTACCAGCAATAACATTTAATAAAGTTGATTTACCAGCACCATTACCACCAATAACACTAATAAAATCACCTTTATTTATTACTAAATCTATTCCTTTTAAAACATGATTTTCATTAACACTACCACTATTAAAAACTTTATGAAGATTATCTAACTTTAAAATTTGTTCCATATTATATCACCTTTACCTTTTTAGCAATTTTTAAATTTGGTGCAGCTAGAAATACAGCAAGAATAATAGCTGAAATAAGTTTTAAATCAGTTGCTTCAATATTCATTTCTAAAGCTAAACTAATTATTAAACGATAAATTATTGCACCAATTACAACCAACATTAACCTTTTTGTAAAAGTTGCTTTTTTAACTAACACCCCACCAATAATTACAGCTGCTAAACCAATTACAATAGTCCCAACACCACTTTGAGCATCCGCAAACCCATTATATTGAGAAAGTAATGCCCCACTTAAAGCCACTAACGCATTTGAAATCATATAGCCAATTATTTTCATATTATCAGTATTTATACTATTAGCTTGTGCCATCACTTCATTATCACCAGTTGCGATAAATGCTAGTCCTAATTCAGTTTTATAAAATAGATATAGTAAAGTAATTACAATAATTAGAGTAATAATGCCAACAATTAAAGAAACATATTCTTTTGAAATGTAGTTTTCTAATGCACTAAATACAGTTGTGACATTCGATAAACTAATATTTGGTTTTTGCATAATTCTTAAATTGATTGAATATAAACCACTCATTACTAAAATTCCTGTTAGTAAAGCTGGTATTTTTAATTTTGTATGTAACAAACTTCCTAAAAGACCTGCTAACATTCCAGCCATTAATGATAAGAAAGTTGCTAAAAAAGGATTAACTCCATTAGTAAGCATAATAGCACAAACTGCTGCTCCTAAAGGAAAAACTCCCTCTACACTTAAATCAGCAATATCTAAAATCTTATACATTAAATAAACGCCAATCGCTAGTATCGCCCATAAACATGCTTCTGAAATTGCTAGTAAAATAATCTCCATCTATAATGCCCCTTTCTAATCTACAGTTAATATTGACTTATCAATACCTAAAATTTTTGCCATTTCATCATTAATATACAATGTGAACTCTTTTGATTTTTCTATTGGCATTTCAGAAATTTTAACTTCGCCTTTTAAAATTCTTGCTGCCATATCGGCTGTTTGCTCACCAAGTTTACTATAATTAACACCGTATGATGCTAAACCACCAGCTTGTGCTTGTTCAGTTGCGCCTGTAATAACAGGAAGCTTACTCTCTTTAGCAATTTCACCAACACTTGCCATACCAGATGCTAATGTATTATCTGTTGGAACATAGATTGCATCAACTTTTTTTGCAAGTGATGTCATTGCTTGCTTAATATCATTTGTAGTTGCTACTGTTGCTTCATGGCTTGTTAAACCTGCCTCTTTAAGTGCTACTTTTGCCTCATCAATTTGAATCTTTGAATTTGTTTCACTAGCATTATAGATTAAACCAACACTTTTAACATCTTTCATTTTTTTAATAAGTTGGACTTGCTTATTAACATCAACTGCATCACTTGTTCCACTAACATTAGTGCTTGGTTTATCTAATGATTTTACTAATCCAGCATCAATTGGATCAGTTACAGCTGTAATTAAAATTGGAATATCTGTTGTTTCTGTTGCGATTGCTTGAGCTGATGGAGTTGCGATTGCTAAAACAAGGTCAGAATTTTTTGCAAGCTTAGCTGCTATTGTTTTTAAGTTTGCTTGATCACCTTGTGCATTTTGATAATCTATTTCAATATTTTCACCATCTTTATACCCTAATTCAGATAACTTATTTGTGAAACCATTTCTAGTAGCATCTAATGATTCATGGTCAACGATTTGAATAATTCCAATCTTGACAACATCTTCACTTTTCTTTGTTGAATTACAACCCACTAATACTAATCCAACAACCAACACTAAACATAAATTTAATAATTTTTTCATAATACTTTCCTCTTTTCTATAAATTTGTACTAAAAAAAGCCACTTAGACAAATCTAAATAGCTTTAAAAATTTATATTTAATAGCCACCTAGATTTATTATCTATGTGACTTTTGATTAATACTTCAAAACGCTTTAGCCACCATAGATACAACTGTTGTTGCATCCATGATTTCATGAATACAACTCTATCTAAAGTAACTAAAGAAATAAGATCTATTTGAGCTTGTTATATTAATATTTTTCATTTTGAATCAACCTCAACTTTCTAAATCTTGTTTGTTATTCTACATTTATAACAACACAATGTCAATACTTTTTTAAAAAATATTTACATATGTGTTTTATTTTTTATGAAAAATGATACTTTTATCTACTACAATTAACCATTAATATTTGTTAATTTCTTCCATATATTCTTTTGCTTTGTTAGTTAACGAGATAACATCACTATTATCAACAAGGTTTATATTAAACTTACGATTTAACGCAGCAAAATGTTGAACTCCAAAGTTTATTTTATTTAAATATGAGTAAACTCCAATCGCTCCAGTTGGAAATTTGTCTGCTTTTTTTCCATAAAGTAGTCTTAAATCAGGCAAGTCAGCAAATATCTCTTCGACACTTCCACCATATTGCTTTAAATATTGTGGTACTTTGTTTTGCTTAATTAATTCACCAATATTTTTAGCACTATTGGCAGCGGCCATAGAAGCACGACAAAGTCCAACAGCTTTTACGTATGGTGCTCCTAATGCTAATGCTTTAAAAACTTGATCCTCACTGCTAAATCCACCAGTTATTGCAATATCAACCACATTTAAACCTTCAGCTTCAAGTTTTCTTGATACTTGACATACTACTTTTTGCAAATCAATAGATGGTAATCCCCATTCATTCATCATTTTACATGGACTATATCCAGAACCACCACCAGCACCATCAAAAGTAACTAAGTCAATTTCATTAACTGCAGCAATTCTTAAAACTCTTTCAATATCTTTTATATCATAACCAGCCATTTTAAAGTAAATATTTTTAATTCCTTTTGCTCTTAAATCACTTATTCTCTTTTCAAAAAAGGCTTCATCCCACATTGGAAACTCACCACAAAAATAGAAGTTTGGTTCTTCATTTGCTTTCATTGCTTCAATTACTTTTTCATTAAGAGGATCAGGATAAATATATCCACCTATTTTTTTACGAGCAAGTGCTGCTTCATAATTTGCCATTTTTACAATAGGTTGAGTTCCTTTTGCAGACTGTCCAAATTTAAATTCAACTGCCTCACAATTACAATGTTTGATTGCATATTCAATTAATTCTTGCTTATCATTTTCTGTATTAACTTGCAAAATTATTTGCCCATACCCATGATAGTAGTCATTAAACGAATTAAAAATCTTATTTAATAGTGGAAACTCTACGATTTTATTATCTTTAATTACTAAATTTGGATCTTTAGTATGAGAGTCTTCTCCAATAACACAACTAACTCCTGCCATTGCTGCTCCACTAAAATAATCTTGCCAATTTAACTTAATTAGTGCTGGAAGAATTATTGGCATTTTCATTTTTATAGGATGATGCTTTCCAATTGTTGTTTCTGTTTTAACATCAAAAATTGTTAAAAAAGCATTATCTTGTTCTAATCCACTTGCACCAAAAACACGACCATTAATATTAAAGTGCGAATAATCAAATGGATAATTCTTTTCAGATGCAACTTGATTTTCTCCTGTATTTGTTGGATAAACACTTATTTTCCCACGTACTGCTGCTAATCCTAATTCACATGTTCCAAGACAATTCGCATCACATAAAGAGCACATTCCTGATTGTGGTGAACATTTTTCACTTCTCATTTTTGTATCATTAAAATTCGATGATAAACCTGTATGATATGGCATACTTATTCCTCCTTTTATCGTTATTCTTAATTTTAGTATACTCCTTATTATTTTCATGCACAAATATTTAATTAAAATTTTATTTAATCTTTTAAAAAAACTTTTTTATCAATTAACTTATTTAATAAAATAATTATTTTATTAAAATCATATCCATTAAAAAAGTCTGATTAATAAACTTAATCAAACTTTAAATATTTTATTATTAATAACTATTCAGCAAATTCTAAAGCAATTTTCATCATTTCATTAAATGCTGTTTGTCTTTCTTCAGATGTTGTTTCAGCACCAGTAGCAATTGAATCAGAAATTGTTACTAAACAAGTTGCTTTTTTACCTAATTTATCAGCATTTGCAAATAATGCAAACGATTCCATTTCAGCACATAAACATTTATCATTTTCATAATAATTTTTATATGCATTAGGATCACCATTATAGAAAACATCACTAGAGTGAATACGCCCTTCAATAATATCAATTCCTAAATCTTTAGCATATTTTCTAACTCTATCATTAAGTTCTAACGATGATTTCATAACATTATCATCTCTATCATATGCTACTTTAGCAAATGTACTTTCTGAAAAACATTCAGTTGCTAAAATAACATCATATAAATTTAAGTCAGCAGTATATGCTCCAGCTGAACCAATTCTAATTATATTTTCTACTCCATATACATCAAATAATTCATATGAATAAATCCCAATAGATGGCATACCCATTCCAGATCCCATTACTGAAATTTCTTTACCATTATATGTACCAGTATAACCAAGCATACCTCTAACACTATTAAATTGAACAACGTTTTCTAAAAATGTATCTGCAATATATTTTGCTCTTAAAGGATCCCCTGGCATTAAAACTGTTTTAGCAATTTTACCTGTTGGATTGATATGTGCTGTTTTAATATTTTCATTCATTTTTTACTACCTTCTTTCTTTTTTAATATTATATCACATATGATTATAAAGCTACATAAATGACCTTTAAAAGTTACGAACATATTTTATACACAAAAAAAATACGATAAACACACAACTTTTCGTTTATTTAGTATATAATAATAGCTGTAAGGTCGAGAAACCTTACATTATTCTTCATAAATTTCTCCAGTGAAAAAGCCACCGACGGGTGGCCTTTTCCATTTTTAATACTTATATCGCCACAATTCGTGGTTTTTTTAATCTTCTTTTAATAAGCTAGCTGCTTCTTTATCAACAATTAGTGTTACATCTTCATGATCTAATAAGATTGATGCAGGGAAGTTTTCGCTTTTTGTTCCCTCTAATAATTCTTTAACAGCTTTAGCTTTAGATTCACCATTTGCTAAAACAATAAGTTTTTTCGCTGACATAATATCTTTAATACCCATTGTTACTGCTTCTTTAGGCACTTCACTTATATCATTAAAAAATCTTTTATTATCTTCTCTTGTTTTTTCATCAAGCTTAACAGTATGAGTTGTACTTTCAAAAGATGTTCCTGGCTCATTAAATGCAATATGACCATTTCCACCAATTCCTAAAATTTGAATATCTATTGGATTACTATCAAGCATTTCTTGATATTTTTTTATATTTTCTTCTATATGTTCAATATCACCATTTGGAATATTAACATTTTCTTCTTTAATATCAATATGGTTAAATAATTCATTGTGCATAAAATAATAATATGATTGTTCATGCGTTCTTGGTAAACCTAAATACTCATCTAAGTTAAAAGATAGCACATCTTTGAATGAGATTTCTTTGGCATTATATGCTGCAATAAGATTCTGATATGTTCCTATAGGCGTTGATCCTGTCGCAAATCCTAGAGTGATATTACTTTTTGCTTTCATATCCTCAATAATGATACTAGCACTAGTTTCACTTAATTCATCATAATTTTCAGCTACAAATACTTTCATTATGTATCCTCCTTTATTTTTTTACTTGCTAATTATACCATAAACTATTGTATTAAGTGTTTGAACTTTTTTTGTTCATGGCTTATAATATGCTAAGGGAGGTAATATTATGAAAAAACTTTCGATGAAAATAATTGATCCAATTGGTGTTCATGCTAAAGTTGCAGCAAGTATTGTTAATATAGCAAGCCAATTTGAATCTGATATTTATCTTATTAATAATAATAAAAAAGCTAATATGAAATCAATTCTTAATATATTAGCCTTAGGTATTGCTTCTGAAGAAGACATTTGCATTGAAATTTCAGGTAGCGATGAAGATGTTGCACTACAAGGTATATATAATTATTTAACAAGCAATAATATTGCAAAGTAGATATTAAAAAAGAGCTAATGCTCTTTTTTTAGTCTAATTCTAATTCAAAAATTAAATCTCTAATTCTTGCTGCTTCTTCAAAATCAAGTTCTTTAGCAGCTATTTTCATTTCATCTCTTAATTGTTCAATAACTTTATCTCTTTCAAGTTTTGTCATTTTCTTTTTATTTTTCATGAAGCTAATTGCATCATCAACAACTTCTTTTCCTTTGATATTTTCACGAATATCTTTTTTAATTGTTTGTGGAATAATACCATGTTCTTCATTATATTTTTCTTGAATACTTCTTCTTCTCTTTGTTTCATCAATCGCAAATTTCATGCTATCAGTTAAACCATCTGCATACATAATAACTCGACCATTTTCATTTCTTGCAGCACGACCAATTATCTGAATTAATGATTTACTTGAACGTAAGAACCCTTCTTTATCAGCATCTAAAATACAAATCAAACTAACTTCAGGTAAATCAAGACCTTCTCTTAATAAGTTAATTCCAACTAAAACATCATATTTTCCTGAACGTAAATCATTAATTATTTCAAGTCTTTCTAATGTTTTAATCTCATGATTCATATGAGCTACTTTTAATCCCTTTTCTTTAAGGTATTCAGTTAATTCCTTTGCCATTCTAACAGTTAAAGTTGTAATAAGAGTACGCTCATTTTTAGCTATTTGTGTTTGTATTTCATCATAAATATCATCAACTTGTCCTAATGTTTTTCTAATTTCAATATTTGGATCAAGTAATCCTGTGGGTCTAATAATTTGTTCAACTATTTTATTATCAACCTTTTCTAATTCATAATCTCCTGGAGTAGCTGAAACATAAATTTTTTGATTTGTAACATTCATAAATTCTTCAAAACGAAGTGGTCTATTATCTAATGCACTTTCTAAACGAAAACCATAATCAACTAAGTTTTGTTTTCTTGCACGATCACCATTAAACATTCCTCTAATTTGTGGAAGCATTACGTGAGATTCATCAACAACTAATAAAAAGTCATTTTTAAAGAAATCTAACAAAGTAAAAGGTCTTTGGTTTTTTTCACGTAAATCGATATGTCTTGAATAATTTTCAATACCAGGACACATTCCAAATTCCTTTAACAATTCTATATCATGAGTACATCTTTGTTCTAAACGTTGCTTTTCTAAAAGCTTTCCTTCACTTTCAAAATAGTTAAGTCTTTCTTTCAACTCAGTTTCTATTCTTCTAATTGCTTCTTTCATTCTACTTTCACTAGTAGCATATCCATGGGCTGGGAAAATTCTTAAAACTGGATATGATTCCAATTTTTTTTGATTTAAAGTATCCAACATTGAAACACTATCAATTTCATCACCGAACATTTCAATTCGATAAAAATATGAATCTGCCCAAGAAGGAAAGACATCAATAATATCACCACGCACTCTAAAACAACCACTTGATGGTTCTAAGTCATTTCTTTTATATTGACGATCAACAAGATTATTAACAACGTCTTTACGGCTAACTTCGTCTCCAACGCGAACTGTGTATACCATTGACTCATACTCTTTTGGATCACTTGCACCATAGATACAAGCAACACTTGCAACAACAATTACATCATTACGACTTAAACATGAGTTTAAAGCACTACCTCTTAACATCTCTATTTCAGCATTTGACTTTGTTGTTTTATCAATATATGTATCACTGCTTGGCAAATAAGCCTCAGGTTGATAGTAATCAAAGTAAGACACAAAATACTCAACTCTATTATTTGGAAATAACTCTTTTAGTTCACTATATAACTGTCCAGCTAAAGTCTTATTATGAGCTAATACTAAAGTAGGTTTATTTACATTTTTAATAACATTAGCTATTGTAAATGTTTTCCCTGTACCTGTAGCACCTAAAAGAACTTGTTCCTTTTGACCTGAATTAACACCTTCAGTTAATATTTCAATCGCTTTTACTTGATCTCCACGTGGTTCAAATTTTGTTTCAATACTAAATTTTTCCATGCTACTTCCCCCCCATCATTGCTAGATAATTTTATCAAAAAAAACTTTAAATGTATAGCATGTTCACTTTTATAAGATAATTTACTTTAACAATATATTTTATAATTTCATAGATATTTAATAAAACATTTATTTTATTAATATAATATAATTACCCAGGAAATAATATTTTATATTTAGAATTATTCTTGTTTGTGCTATAATATTTATGAGGTGAAAACATGAAAGTAAATGCAATTATATTAGCTGCGGGAAAAGGTACAAGAATGAAATCTAACTATCCCAAAGTAATTCATAAAATTTTAAATAAGCCAATGATTATGCATGTTATTGATAATTTAAGAACTGCTAATGTTACCGATATTATTTCTGTTGTAGGTTATAAATCTGAACTAGTTGAAGAAGTAATTAAAGACGATAGTAGATTTGTTTATCAAACTAAACAATTAGGAACAGGTCATGCGATTATGATGGCAAGCGAATGTTTGGAAAATCAAGATGGGCTAACAATTATTATTTGTGGTGATACTCCGCTAATTTCAAGTAGTACAATCGAAGCTTTAATTGACCATCATTTGAGAAATGAAAATACTGCTACAATTTTAACAGGTGTCTTAGATGATGCTTTAGCATACGGACGTATTATAAGAGATGATAAAAATAATGTTAAAGGAATTGTTGAATTTAAAGATGCTAGTGATGATGAAAAACTAATCAATGAATTTAATACAGGAACATATATTTTTGATAATAAGAAATTATTTGAGTTAATTAATTTAATAGATAATAATAATGCTCAAAAAGAATACTATTTAACTGATATTATTTCGATAATGTATGACAAGGGATATAAAGTTGATGGTTGTATTTTAAATGATTTAGATGAAACAATTGGTATTAATGATAGAAAAACTTTAGCTTATGCTCAAACTATTCTTCAAGAAAAAATTAATAATTCATTAATGGATAATGGTGTTACAATCGTTGATCCAAAATCTACATATATCAGCCCAGATGTAAAAATAGGTTTTGATACAGTTATTCATCCAAATACATATATTTATGGAGATACAACAATTGATGAAAATTGTATAATTGGACCAAATAGTGAGATTATTAATTCAGTTATTTTAAAAAATACATCAATTATCCATTCTCATATCTATGATAGTACAATTAAAAATAACGTTAAGATTGGACCTTATGCACGTCTTCGCCAAAACTGTACTGTTGAAGATAATGTTAACATCGGTAACTTTGTTGAACTTAAAAAAGCAATGTTTGGACAAAGAAGTAAATCAGCACATCTTTCATATATTGGTGATGCGATTGTTGGAAACGATGTAAATATTGGTTGTGGAACAATCACTGTAAACTATGATGGTAGTAAAAAACATCAAACAATAATTGAAGACAATGTCTTTGTTGGATGCAATTCAAACTTAATTGCACCAGTAAAAATTGAGGCTGATGCAGTAATTGCTGCTGGAACAACAGTTACAAATGATGTTCCAAGCGAATCACTAGTTATTGGTCGTGTTAGACAAGAAATAAAAAATGATTTTGCATCAAAATTTAAATAGGGGGATTTTTTAAAAATGTTATCAAGAACACTTATCTTTTCATTATCAACAAGCAAACATTTAACTGAAAAAGTTTGTGAAAAATTAGGAGTTGAACAAGCAAAGTGTAATGTAAAAAACTTTGCTGATGGAGAAACTCTAGTAGAAATTGAACAATCAGTACGTGGAAAAAACTGTTATGTTGTTCAATCAACTTGTGCACCAACAAATGAATCAATCATGGAACTATTAATTATGATTGATGCTTTAAAAAGAGCAAGTGCTAGAACTATCAATGTAATCATTCCATATTATGGTTATGCTAGACAGGATCGTAAAGCTAAACCTCGTCAACCAATAACTTCAAGATTAGTTGCGGATATGTTACAAACAGCTGGTGCTAATCGTATTATTACTTTTGATTTACATGCATCACAAATACAAGGTTTCTTTACCATTCCTATTGATGATATTTATGCTTTACCATTACTTGCTACTCATTTCAAATCACTTCCAAGTGAAGATATTGTAGTGGTATCACCAGACCATGGTGGAACAACTCGTGCTCGTAGTCTTGCAAAAATTTTAGATTGTCCAATCGCAATCATTGATAAAAGACGTCCTAAAGCTAACGTTGCTGAAGTAATGAATATCATTGGTTCAGTTGAAGGTAAAATTGCTATCTTAATTGATGATATGATTGATACTGCTGGTACTATTTGTGCTGGTGCAAAAGCTATTAAAGATTTAGGAGCAACTAAAGTTTTAGCATGCTGTACGCATCCTGTTTTATCAGGTCCAGCAATTGAAAGAATTCAAGATTCTGTAATTGAAAGTCTAATAACTACTGATAGTATTGAACTTCCAGTTGAAAAACAAATAGACAAAATTAAAGTTATTTCTATTGCACCAATCGTTGCTTCGGTAATTGATCATATTGAAAATGTAAAACCAGTGAGTGAAGCAGTCTCTCAATATGAATAGTATTAAATTAATTGTTGGTTTAGGTAATCCTGGAAAGGATTATCAAAAAACTAAACATAATGTTGGATTTATGTGTATTGATAAGATATGTGAAGACAATAATATATCTTTAGATAAAACTAAATTTAATGGTATTTATTATCAAGGAGTTATTGATAATCAAAAAGTTATTATTTTAAAACCACAAACATACATGAATCTTAGTGGTGAAAGTGTTGTTCAATTTGTTAATTATTTTAATATTGATATAGATAACATTTTAATAATATTTGATGATATGGATACTAAGTTAGGAGATATTAGACTTCGTTTAAAAGGATCTAGTGGTGGCCAAAATGGTATGAAAAATATCATTAGTCATCTTAAAACTGAAAATGTTCCACGAATTAAAATCGGAATTGGAAGAAGCAATTATCCTAATACAAAAGATTATGTATTATCTAAATTTAATAAAGATGAAAACGATAAAATTGAAGTGGCAATTAACAATGCTGCAAAAGCAGCAATAGAGTTTCTGAATAATGATCTCACTTCATTAATGAGCATTTATCATAAAAGAGGTTAATTCCTCTTTTTCTTTATATACTATTAAAAAAGTGTTATGATAATTATATAGAGGTGTATCAATATGAAAACAAAAATTAATGCATTACCTTTAAGAATACTAAAAACAGTCTTTGCTTTTTTCATAAGTCTTGTTTTATCGCCATTCTTTCATTGCGAAAGTTTTTTTGCTGGGATTGGTTCTCTTAAATCAATGCGTGAATCATTAACACTTTCAATTCATGCCTTATTCGAACAAATGTCATCAAACTTTATTGCATTCATTTTTGCAATTGTATATTCGTATCTATTTGGGCTTAACCCATATAGTATTTCATTTGCTTTATTATGCTTATTCATAATTATTAAAAAAATTAATTTTATTGATACTTACCTTACTGCTGCATTCACATTAGTTGCACTAATGATGTTAGCAAGCGACCAAACTGATTTAATAAGTCGTAGTTTTGATAGATTGTATTCTACTTTCTTTGGTATGCTGATTGCTTTAATAGTAAATGCAATTTTATTTAGGCCAAGAAAGGCTGATGACCTTAATCAAATTTTATTAAAGTTAAATCAATATATTCATATTTTTATGGCACATGATTTAGAAGAATATTCTTACATTGAATTAAAAAACACTCTTGATGAATTAAAAAAAGAAAAAAGCATTGCAAAAGAAGAATTAAATGTTAAGTATATTTCACAAACAAAGAAGCAAGATTTAATTGAAAGACTTATTGAGATAAACTTAGTTGAGGCACAAACCCAAGTTGTCTTTGAATTACCAAATATTAATGATGACTTTAAAGAAGCTATTATTCCTATTATTATTCAACTAAATAAAATCAAACAATACCCTAGTGAAAAAGACGAGATACCTTCAATAAAAAAAGAAATCAAATCATTATATACTGAGTATACAAATGATGAGAATTTCTTTGTAAATACTAACTTTTTATCAAATCTTAATATATATATTGATTTATTAAGAGAATATAATAGAATAGAAAATTAAAAATACTTCAGAGTAGTTCTCTAAAGTATCTTTTTTTATTTAAAATATCTATTTAACATTCCTTGTAAAGCTCTACCATGTCTTGCTTCATCTTTTGAAATCTCATGAACAGAATCGTGAATAGCATCTAATCCTTGTTGTTTTGCCATAGTCGCAATTTTCAATCTTAATTCGCATGCTCCATTTTCACCATAAATCATTTTATTAAGATTTTCTTTTGTAGACTCAAAAATTTTATCTTGAGCTAACTCTTCAAACTTAGCAGCATGTTCAGCTTCTTCCCAAGCTATTTGACGTAAAACTTCAGCAATCTCTGGATATCCTTCGCGATAAGCAACTCTAGCCATTGCTAAATACATACCTACTTCACTTACCTCAGCATCAAAACATTTTAATAGACCCTCATATATTTCAGCATCTACACCTTTTGCTACTCCTAATTTATGCTCATCAGCCCATTGTAATTCATCAGTTACTTCAATTTCTACAAATTTATCTGAACCAACACCACATAATTCACACTTATCATTGTGGTCTTGAACATGACCGCAAACTAAACATTTATATTTTTTCATAATATCTACCTCCTAATTGAATTATATCAAGTTAGGAAACTAGTTGCTAGTTATTTGCTTTCTAAAAAACCAATTACCATCGCTTCAAAGTTTTGACATTTTCTATTATACTTAGCTCTTGCTATTTTTGCACCAATCGTAATGTTTGATAAGTATCCGTATAAAGATTGATAAATTAATTTAGAAGTTTCTTCAACTTCCATATCAAGTTTTTTAATTGTTCCATCTTCATGACCTTTTTCAATAATATTCATTATTTCTTCAATAAAAGCTTTGTGTAGTTCTGAACTTCTATCATCAGTTGCATCAATACTTTTCTTTAAACGATAACTTAAATATATTCTTACTTGAGTTATAAATAGAAAAGCACTCATGTGTTTATAATAACTATCAAAGTTAGTATTTAAAACTTTTCTCATGTTTTCAATTGCAGTAATTTTATCATCATAATCTACATGAAAGTCTACATCAACATCCTCAGTAACATCAACCATTAGATAAGTTAATAAGTCTGTTTTAGAATTAAAATAGTTGTAAATTGTTCTACGTGTAATTTCACACGCCTCAGCAATATCATTCATAGATGTTGATGATATTCCATTTTCAGTAAACATTTGATATGCAGTTTCAATAATTTTTTTCTTTCTTTTATACTTTGTTCTTGATAATACCATAATTTCTTCTCTCATTTTAATTATCCTCTCTTTTTATTATTTCATACATTTCATTTGCTTGATCTTTCTTAACTTTATCAGAAACTAATAGCACTTTAAGCTCAAGTGTTGTATCTCCAAATTGGATACTAAGAATATCATCTACATTTACACTACTTGAAGGCTTTGCTACTTTATTATTTAATAAAACTCTTTTCTTTTCAACTATTTCTTTTGCTACACTTCTTCTTTTTATAATTCTACTAACTTGTAAAAACTTATCAATTCTCAATTACATCATTCCTATCGTTTTTTCAATATTCTCAATTGCTAATTCTTTTCCATAAAGCTCAACAACAGTTGGTAAATCGCCACCACTTCTTTTACATGATACTGCAAGTCTTACTGGCATAAATAACTGTTTACCTTTTCGTGACATTTCTTTTCCAACTTTACTAATTACTTCTTTAATTTCTACTGCTTCAAAAGTTTCCATTTTACTAAATTCTTCTTTAATTGCCAATAAAAGATCCTTAGCTTCTAATTCATTTAAAAAATCAATATCCTCCTTTGTTAGATTAAATTCTTCAAAAAACGGATTTACTAATTCAACAATTTCTTTGCAATAATTTAATTGTGGTTTAAATAATTCAATTAATTTTCTTGACCACTCTTTACTCTTTTTATCCATTGGATAAGCTTCATTTAAAAACTCCATGCACATAGCTTCAATTTTTTCAATATCAGTATTTTTAATATAGTGATTATTAATCCAATATAATTTCTTTTTATCAAACATTGATGGAGATTTAGATAATCTATTTTCATCAAACATTTCTATAATTTCGCTTTTCGTAAATATTTCTTCTTCACCTTCTGGACTCCATCCTAGTAAACTGAAGAAATTAAATAATGCTTCTGGAAGATAACCCTCTTCCTTATATTGTGAAACAAATTGCATAATTGTTTCATCACGCTTTGATAATTTTTTTCTATCCTCATTTACAATTAAGGTTAAATGTCCAAATTCTGGTTTTTCTAAACCAAGTGCATCATAAACCATAATTTGTTTTGGAGTATTTGAAATATGCTCTTCACCTCTAAAGACATGACTTATTTTCATTAATGCATCATCAATTGTAACTCCAAAATTGTAAGTTGCAATACCATTTGATTTAATGATAACCCAATCTGAAATATCTTTACCAACAACCTCAATATCTCCACGAACAATATCATGCCATTTATAGACAGCATTTTCATCTACTTTAAATCTAATTGAAGGAGTTCTTCCTTCTTCTTTATATTTATCTTTTTGTTCTTGAGTTAAATCACAACAAGTTCTAGCATATCTAAATGAGAATTGTCCTTCTTTTTCTTGCTGTTTTCTACTTTCATCTAATTCCTCTGGAGTACAATAGCACTCATATGCAAGACCTGCCTCAACTAATTTCTTTGCATAGTCTTGATAAATATCTAATCTTTCAGTTTGACGATATGGACCATAATCTCCAGGATTAATTGGTGATTCATCTGGAATTATTCCCAACCACTCTAAATTATCCAATTGACTTGCTTCTCCATTTGGAATATTTCTTTCAATATCTGTATCCTCTAATCTGAAAATAAAATCTCCATTATAATGTTTTGCAAATAAATAATTAAATAATGCTGTTCTTGCTCCACCAATATGCAAATGTCCTGTTGGACTTGGTGCATATCTAACTCTAACTTTTTTCATATTCTGCTCCTTACCAATATTGTTGTCTTTTTCTTTTATCATATATAAATGCTCCAATTAGTCCAGCTAATAATCCAAATAAATGTCCTGTAAGACTAACATCCGGAGCAAATGATATAATAATATTTATTATAATGACTGGTAATAGTGATACTACCATTTCATTATACCCATGTCTGTATTGTTTTATTGCATAGTAAATTATTACTCCAAATAATCCATATATTGCACCACTTGATCCAACTGTAATTTCACTACTAAAAAATACAATACCCAATCCACTAACTAGTGCTGCTATTGCATATATTATAAATGAAAATTTCTCATCTGTAAATCTTATTACAGGATCAGATATATAATATAATGCAATCATATTCATTATCAAATGTACTATGTCCCCATGCGCAAATGAATATGTAAACAAACGATAGAATTCATGTCCATCTAAAAATAAATTCTTCTGAATACCAAACCAATAATATATGTCATATTCAGATTGCCCAATAAAAATTTGTGCTGCAAAATATACTACAACATTTATTAATATCAATATCGTAAATTTATTATCTTTCATTTTTATCAATTAAGATAACTGCTTGTGCCATTATCCCATCTCCTCTTCCAATAAAACCAACCTTTTCTCCTCTAGTTGCTTTTATATTTATTTTATCACAATCAATTTTTAAAACTTCTGCGATATTTTTTTTCATATCATCAGTATACTTTTTTAATTTTGGCTCTTCTAATAACACAAGTGTATCTATATTTACTATGCTATAATTCTTACTTTGCATAAGATCATTTATTTCCTTTAACATTTCTAAAGAATTACGATCCTTATTACTATCATCAAGATCACTAAAGAAACTTCCTAAATCACCTAATCCAAGTGCACCTATTATTGCTTCAGTAATCGCATGAACAAGCACATCACCATCACTGTGAGCCACACATCCTTTTGAATAGTCTATTTTCACTCCGCCAATAACTAATGGTAAGTTTTCTTCTAATCTATGAATATCTGTTGATTGTCCTATTCTTAATGTTTGCACTATGCCACCTCACTTCAATAATATAATTGTACACTATTTTCTAACATATTGAAATAAATTTCACAATAAGCACATTAAAAAAATGACTTTTCAGTCATTTTATTTTTGTTTTTCAATTTTTGTAATTCCACCCATATAAGGTACTAACACTTCTGGTACAAGTACGCTTCCATCAGCTTGTTGATAGTTTTCAAGAATTGCTGAAAATGCACGACCAATTGCTACTCCTGAACCATTTAATGTATGAACATATTCTGCTTTTCCACCATCTTCTTTAAACTTGATGTTTGCTCTTCTTGCTTGGAAATCCTCACAGTTTGAACAGCTACTGATTTCTCTATAAGTATCAAATCCAGGCATCCATACTTCTAAGTCATTTGTATTAGCAGAACAGAATCCAGTATCTCCAGTACATAATTGCATTACACGATATGGTAATCCTAATCTTTTTAATACTTCTTCAGCATTATTTGTTAATTCATCTAATGCTTCATAAGAATGATCTGGATGAGCATATAATACTAACTCAACTTTATTGAATTGATGTTGTCTAATTAATCCTCTTGTATCTCTACCAGCTGAACCTGCTTCAGCTCTAAAGCATGGTGTATATGCTGTAAACTTCATTGGGAATGTTGGATTATTTAAAATCTCTTCAGCGTGATAGTTTGTTAGTGGTACTTCTGCTGTTGGTATTAACCAATAGTCTGTATTTCTAACACCAAACATATCTTCTTCGAATTTTGGAAGTTGTCCTGTTCCAAACATTGTTTTAGAATTAACTAGGAATGGAGGAATCATTTCGAAATATCCATGTTCTTGTGTATGTAAATCTAACATGAAAGCAATTAACGCTCTTTCTAGTTTTGCTCCTAATCCTTTGTAAATAGCAAATCTACTTCCAGTAATTTTTGCTGCTCTTTCGAAGTCAACAATATCTAATCCTTCTGCCACTTCATAATGTGGTTTTGGTTCAAAGTCGAATTTAGTTCTTTCTCCAACTTCTCTTAAACAAACATTTGAATCTTCATCTAATCCAACTGCCACTGTTTCACGTGGAACATTTGGAGTTTCAGATAACATTTTAAAGATCTTAGCATCTAATTCATTAATTCTTTCATCTAAATCTTTAATATCATCAGCATATTTATCAACTTCAGCAAGTACTGCAGATGCATCCTCACCTTTACGTTTTAAATCACCAATCTCTTTTGATTTTTCATTACGGTAGTTTTTAAACTCTTCTACCTTTTGTACTAACGCTCTTCTCTCTTCATCATACTTAACTGTATCTTTTAAGTAACTATAGTCTTGACCTCTCGTGTTTAATCTTTCGACAATTTCATCAACATTGTCTCTTAGTCTTTTAATGTCTAACATTTTTAATTCTCTCCTTTCAAAATAAAAAAGGCCTTTTCATCCGAAGGGACGAAAAGACCGTGGTGCCACCCTAATTCATTGTTTCACGTGAAACAATCTTATAAATGATAACGGTTTTAAACCGAACATAATTACTAATATATAAATATATTTTCATTACATCACTCATGGGTTGATTTCGTAAGCAACTATTACTAGCTTCCACCAAACGCTAGCTCTCTATCAATAGAACTTCAAACTACTTATCCCAGTCACTGATTTGACTATGACTGTATTATAAATGAATAAAACATAATTGTCAAATTATTTTTTATTTAATCGTAAAAGTGCCTTTATAAAAGCATTGAATTCAAATAGTAAAGCTTTTGGATAGCTTGAAAAATTTGAAAGTGAAGATGTTAGTGCTTCATCATGCTTTACATATATATATCTAATCTTATTAGATATATATATCGTTTTAGCAACCATATATAACTTAACGTAGAAATATGTATCTTCAAACATCTTCTCATTTGAAAATCTTAATCCACTGGAAATTAAAAAACTTCTTTTAATTGGTTTATTCCATGACCAGTTTTGTTTAAAAACAAGAAAAGGTGATTTATTAATATTTGTCATTTTATTTTTTAACGAATAAGCCCAAACCTTATTTCGCCTTTTAAAATCAGTTTCAAAAGCGCTAAAAATATATATATCAGGATCTTTTTTTACTAGGTCATCTACAACACCTTGAAAAGCATGTTCATTATATAAAAGATCATCACAATCAATGAACCAAATATATTCTCTGTTAGATTTTTCTATTCCAGTATTTCTTGCACTTCCATGTCCTTTATTTTCAGTTGAAATAATTTCAAAATCATAGTTGTTATATTTTTCTTTATAACTATTTAAGATTTCAAGTGATTTATCTTGTGATCCATCATTAACAACAATTAATTGAAAATCACAATAAGTTTGACTAAAAATAGAATCTAAACATTTAGCAATAAATTTTTCACCATTATACACTGGTATAATAATTGATAACATTACTTCACCCTCTTACTAAAAAGAATATACATATTGTATATTCTTTTGTTTTATTCACCATCTACTACACTATTATCCTCATCATCTTGTGGTTGAACAATGCTAAGTGTTGAAACTAAATGATTTTCATCAACCCTAATTATTTTAACACCCACACTATTTCTTCCAACACGACTAACTTGTTCCAAAGAAATTCTAATAACTATACCAGATGTTGTTGCAATAATCGCATCTTCATGACCATTAACTGCTCTTAAACACATTAATGAACCATTTTTATTTGTAATGTTAAGTGTTTTAACACCCTTAGCACCACGTTTAGATTTACGATATTCTTCAACATCAGAAAGTTTTCCATATCCGTACTCGCTTACAACTAGTAATTGATTTCCTTCTTCAGATGTAGCTAAACCAACAACATTAGCATCGCTTTCTAAATTTATACCTCTAACACCAGAAGCATTTCTACCCATAACTCTGACTTCAGTTTCATCAAAGCGAACTAGCTTACCATTACTAGAAGCTAAATAAATTTCTAAAGAACCATCAGTTAACTTAACTTGTTCAAGTTCATCTCCATCATGTAGAGAAATTGCGATTTTACCATTTTGACGAATAGATTCAAACTCAGATAAATTAGTACGTTTAACTAAACCTTTTTTCGTTGCAAAGAACATAAATTTATCATCAGTAAAATTATTTACACTTAAGATTGTTAGAATATTTTCATCACTTTCTAAAGGTAATAAATTTATAATTGGTAATCCTTTTGATTGTCTACTACTTTCAGGAATTTGGTATGCTTTGATTCGATATACTTTTCCTTTATTTGAGAATGCTAATAAATAATCATGTGTTGACATTGTAACCATTAATCCAACATCATCACCCTCATTAGTAGACATTCCTTTAACACCACGTCCACCACGATTTTGTAACTTATATGTATCCTCTGGTAAACGTTTAACATATCCATTATCAGTTAATGTAATAATAACATCTTCTTCTGGAATTAAATCTTCATCTTCTAAATCAAATGATCCCATAACTATTTCAGTTTTTCTAGCATCAGCATGCTTCGTTTTAATTTCAGTCAATTCTTCAACAATTATTTCAAGAACACGACTTTTATTCTCTAAAATATCTTTGAAATATGCAATATTTTCTCTAAGTTCTCCTAATTCAGCTTGTAATTTTTCACGAGCTAAACCAGTTAAACGCGCAAGTTTCATATCTAAAATAGCTTTTGTTTGCGTTTCAGTAAAACCAAACTCAGCAATTAAAGATTCACTTGCTGCTGCATCATTACTTGATGATCTTATAATTGTAATAACTCTATCTATATTATCAAGAGCTAATTGTAAGCCTTCCAGAATATGTGCTCTAGCCTCAGCTTTCTTTAATCTAAACATCGTTCTTCTTTCAATTATTTCAATTTGATGTTTTAAATAAAGTTGAAGCATCTCTTTTAAATTAAGTAATTTAGGTTCACCATTAACTAATGCTAAACTATTAACACTAAAACTTGATTGTAAAGCTGTCAATTTATGTAATTGATTTAAAACAACTTCAGCATTTGCATCTTTCTTGATTTCAATAACAATTCTAATACCATTACGATTTGATTCATCTCTTAAATCAGAGATTCCATCGATTCTTTTTTCAGTAACTACTAAATCAGCAATTCTTTTAATCATTGCTGACTTATTAACTTGGTAAGGTATTTCTGTTACAATTATTTGTTTTCTTCCATTTTTCTTTTCTTCAATAGTACTACGTGCACGCATCATTACAGAACCACGTCCTGTTTCAAATGCTTTTCTAATTCCTGATTTACCTAAAATTAATGCTTTAGTTGGAAAATCAGGACCAAAAATATAATTTTCATTTAATTCTGTAATACTAATTTCTGGATTTTCAATAATAGCTAATAATCCATCAATTAATTCCCCTAAGTTATGTGGTGGAATATTAGTCGCCATACCAACAGCAATACCAGTTGTACCGTTTGCTAAAAGGTTTGGAAAACGAGATGGCATAACTACTGGCTCTTTTTCACGACCATCATAATTGTCTTGAAAATCGACAGTATCTTCATCAATATTATTTACAATCATCATTGCAAATTTAGACATTTTTGCCTCTGTATAACGCATTGCGGCAGCTTCATCACCATCAATTGAACCAAAGTTTCCTTGTCCTTTAACTAATGGATAGTTATAACTAAAATCTTGAGCCATTCTTACCATTGCATCATAAACACTTGAATCACCGTGTGGATGGTACTTACCAAGCACTTCACCGACAACAGTTGCTGATTTACGATACTGACGCTCTGGATACAAGTTAAGTGAGTTCATTGCATATATTATGCGTCTATGAACTGGCTTTAATCCATCTCTAACATCAGGTAAAGCACGACTAACGATAACTGACATTGAGTATGCAAGAAATGAATCTCTCATTTCTTCAGAAATATTTATTCCAACTATCTTATCATATGTATTTTCATCCATGCTCTCACCTCTAAATATCTAAATTTTTAACATACTGAGCGTTCTTTTGAATAAACTCTCTTCTTGGTAAAACATCATCACCCATTAACATATCAAATACATTATCGGCCTCAACAGCATCCTCTAAATTTACTCTTAAAAGAATTCGGTGCTGTGGATCCATTGTTGTTTCCCATAATTGATCAGGATTCATCTCTCCAAGACCTTTGTAACGTTGAATATTAATCTTAGAATCTGGATTCATTTTTTGTTTAGCACTTTCCAATTGTGCTTCATCATAAACATATTCAATTTTTCTACCTTGTTCAACCTTATATAATGGTGGTTGAGCAATATATAAGTAGCCATTATCAATTAATGGTCTCATAAATCGATAGAAGAATGTCAACATAAGTGTTCTAATATGAGAACCATCAACATCAGCATCTGTCATAATAACGATCTTATGATAACGAGCTTTTTCAATATCGAACTCATCACTAATTCCCGTTCCAAGTGCTGTAATCATTGAGCGGATTTCAGCATTTGCAAAAATTCGATCTATTCTTGCTTTTTCAACATTAAGAATTTTTCCACGTAAAGGCAAAATAGCTTGTGTTGTACTATCGCGTCCTTGCTTAGCACTTCCACCTGCCGAGTTACCTTCGACAATGTATAATTCAGAAATTGATGCATCTTTTGATGAACAATCAGCAAGTTTACCTGGTAAACTAGAACTTTCTAATGCACCTTTTCTTCTTGTTAGTTCACGAGCTTTTTTTGCAGCAATTCTTGCTTGTTGTGCCATTAAAGCTTTATCAACAATCATACGAGCAATTGTTGGATTTTCAATCATGTATTTAGCAAACGCTTCTCCAAACACTTTACTTGTAATCTTTCTAACTTCTGTATTTCCTAATTTTGTTTTTGTTTGACCTTCATATTGAGGGTTTGGATGTTTAACTGAAACAATTGCAGTTAGTCCCTCTTTAGTATCATCTTGACCAATCGTATCATCATTAGACTTTAAAAGATTATTATCTTTTGCATAGTTATTAATAACACGTGCCAAAGCCATTCTAAATCCTTCCTCATGAGTTCCACCTTCATGAGTATTAATGTTATTACAAAAACTATATAAATTAGTTGCAAATGAAGTATTGTATTGTAATGCTACTTCAACAACAATCTCATCTTCTTCATCTTCAACATAAATTACATCTTCAAAAAGAGGTTCTTTTTTATCATTTAAGTAAGCAACATATTCTTTAATTCCACCCTCAAATAAAAATTCCTCTCTTATATCTTCACGTTGATCTTCAATAGTTAATTTTAATCCTTTATTTAAAAATGCCATTTGACGAACACGATCACGAAGTACTTCATAATCATAAACAGTTGTTTCTGTAAAAATTAAAGCATCAGCCTTAAAAGTAACTACTGTTCCAGTATGAGTATACCCAGAATCAATAACTTCTAAATCATTAACTGGATTTCCACCATTTTCAAAGCGTTGATAATATTTTTGCCCATCTCTAAAAATTGAAACTTCAAGGTATTCAGATAGCGCATTTACAACACTTGCACCTACACCATGTAATCCACCTGATACCTTATAACCGCCACCACCAAATTTACCTCCAGCATGTAGAACAGTAAAAATAGTCTCAACAGTAGATTTACCTGTTTTTGAATGTACTCCAGTTGGAATACCACGACCATTATCAATAACTGTAATTTCGTTATCTTTAGTTATAATAATATTAATTTCAGTACAATAACCTGCCAATGCCTCATCAATAGAGTTATCAACAATCTCCCATACTAAATGATGTAAACCTCTACTAGCAGTAGATCCAATATACATACCCGGTCTTTTTCGAACAGCTTCTAACCCCTCAAGAACCTGTATGTCATCTGATTCATATCTTTTTTCCATCAATAGTTCGCCTCCTCAACTACACCATCATTTATTAAATACAATTTTGCATCATCTATAATTTCCCTATTTAAACTATCTATATTTGTTGTTGTAATAAAAGTTTGCACCTTCATATTCAAATACTTAACTAAGTTCTCTTGGCGATTAATATCTAATTCTGACATTACATCATCAAGTAGTAAAATAGGATATTCTTGTGTTTTTTGATATATATATTCAACTAATGCTAACTTAATAGCTAAAATAATAGTTCTTTGCTCTCCCTGACTACCATAAATACTAGCATCTTTATCATTAATATAAACAACAAAATCATCGCGATGAATTCCAATATTAGTTTGTTGTAAAACAATATCTCTTTCTAATGATTTTTTTAAGTTATCATAAAAAGTTAAATCATCCTTACAAATAGTACATTGATAAGACATTGTAATCTCATCGTTAACACCGCTAATAGTTTTGTAAAAATCATTAACTAGAATACTCAATTCGTTAATAAAACTAAGTCGGTATTCTTTTAATGAATCGCCATACTGAGCAAGTTGAACATCTAAAGAATCAATAACAAGTTCATCAATATTATTTAACTTTAAATAACTATTTCTTTGTTTTAATACACTATAATATGAAGAAAGCATTACTAAATAACGTGGATATATTTTTGATAATTCAATATCAAGTAATTTTCTTCTCAACTTAGGATTTCCTTTTAAAAGCTGTAAATCTTCAGGAACAAATAATACAGCATTCAACAGTCCGATAACATCTTTAAACTTACTGTTGGAATTGTTATTTATTTTAATATTCTTTTTTTGCTTTTCATAAGTAACTTCAATTTGATATGGAAAATCGTTTTTTACAATATTTGCACATACAAAAAAATTGTTATGAGCAAAAGAAATAATGTCATTAATTTTTGAAGTTTTAAAACTTTTAGTTAAAGACATAAAATAAATAGCCTCTAGTAAATTTGTTTTACCTTGACCATTATCGCCAATAAAAATATTAACCTTCTCATTAAAAAACAATTCCAAGTCGCTCAGATTACGATAGTTATTACATGACAAGCTTTTTAAGTACATACTATTTTATACTCATTACCTAACACTAAAATAACATCATTTTCATAAAGCTTACGACCACGACGCTCATCTCTTTCATTGTTGACAAGTACTTCATTTTCAACTAAAAAATATTTAGCTTGTCCACCACTTGAAATAAGACAAATTAACTTTAGAAACTGTCCTAATGTAATATATTCTGATTCTATTGAAATTGCTTCCATTTATATCATCCTTTACATATATATTATAGCATAAAATAGTGATAAAAACAAATATTTGATAGGTTTTCCACATAGCAAATATTCCTAATATAAAGGCGTTTTTTAAAGGTAAAGGCTGATTTAAACAATAAATTTATTATACTATAGTAAAAAAATATTGACATTCGTTTTTTTAAAGAGTAAAATATAAACAAGTTTTGATGAAAGGGTGAGCAAAAATGAAAAATAAACAAAGATATTGCTCAATTATTATCATTATTTGATGAAGGGACTTTAATTGAATTTATTCAATGAAGACCCATTTTGTTGTGCTTCATTGAATAGTGAAAAAGAGACTTTAGCTTTTAATCTATCAGTGAGGTAGATTAAGAGCTTTTTTATATTTAGGAGGAAAAATAAATGTCTAACTCAAACAACGTGAAAAAAGGCCTATTAAGAGCGCCACATCGTTCACTATTATATGCACTAGGATTAGAACAAGAAGATTTAAATAAACCTTTTATAGGGATTGCTAGTAGCTACAATGAAACAATACCTGGTCATAAGCATTTAAAAGGAGTTGTTGAAGCAATAAAAGAAGGAATATATAAAAATGGTGGAATACCATTTGAGTTTAATACTATAGGAATATGTGATGGAATTGCTATGAACCATGAGGGAATGTCATATTCATTAACAAGTAGACAACTAATATGTGATAGTGTTGTTGTTCAAGCTAAAGGGTTTTGTTTTGATGGAATAGTTTTTGTCCCAAATTGTGATAAAGTTGTTCCTGGAATGTTAATGGCAGCAGCAAAATTAAACTTACCAAGTATTTTTATGAGTGGTGGTCCAATGTTAGCTGGACAAGTTGATAATCAAAAAACTAGTTTAACAACTGTTTTTGAAGCAGTAGGAAAATTTGAGAGAAACGAAATTGATGAAAAGAAACTTGAAGAGTATGAATTAAACTCCTGCCCTACTTGTGGATCATGCTCTGGAATGTATACTGCTAATACCATGAACTGCCTTTGTGAAGCATTAGGTGTTTCGCTAGCTGGAAATGGTAGTATTCCTGCAGTTTATTCAAAAAGAACAAGACTATACAAACAAGCTGGTAAACAAATTATGAAATTAGTAAATGATGATATTAAGTTTTTAGATATTGTCAAAAGAGAAAGTTTTTTAAATGCTATTGCATGTGATATGGCTATGACTGGCTCTACTAATACTGTTCTTCATCTTTTAGCAATCGCTAGTTATGCCAATATTGATTTAACATTGGATGATTTTGATAATATCTCAAATAATGTTGGACAACTTACAAAACTTAGTCCTGCAAGTGACTATAGTATTGAAGATTTTGAAAATGCTGGTGGTATGATGGCTCTTTTAAATGAATTATCAAACTTAAAAGGCGTCTTATATGATACTAAAACTGTTACAAGTTCTAGCCTTTTTGAATATATTAAAGATTACCCAATTAAAGATAGAAATATAATTACTTCATTTGATAAACCAATTAATCAAACAAGTGGCCTTACAATTCTTAAAGGAAATATTGCTACTAAAGGAGCTATTATAAAAACTGGAGCTTTAGAAGATGATAATCCTTACTTTAAAGGAAAAGCTATTGTTTTTGAAAATGAAAAAGAATGTGTAGATTTTTTAATGGAAAAAACGATTGATACAAATAATAAATATGTCTTAATCATTAGAAATATGGGAATAAAAGGTGGCTATGGAATGCCAGAGATGTTAACACCCACTTCATTAATTAAGGGAATGAACTTAGGAAAACAAGTTGCATTAATAACTGATGGTCGTTTTTCAGGAGGAAGCAATGGTTTAGTAATTGGCCATGTTTGTCCTGAAGCTAGTGAAATGGGTCTTATAAGTGTTATTGAAAATGATAATTTAATTGAAATAGACCTTCTTAAAAAAGAAATAAATTTATTATTAGATAATTCACTAATTGAAAAAAGATTAGCAAATGTAAAAACAAAGATAAAAGAAAATAATGATTATTTAGATATCTATACTAAACTAGCAAGTAATGCTAGTTATGGAGGAGGTGTAAATGAATGATTAATGTAATAAGAAAAACAAGTTTATTAAAAAACAAAAAATATTCTACCTATTCACAAAATAATATTTATTTAAAGACTGAAAACTTACAAGAAACAGGGTCAATCAAATTACGAGCACTTGCTGATAAAATTAAGCTATTAAAAGATAAAGGATATGAACAAATTATTGTTGTTTCAACAGGAAATACTGGAAGAAGTGCTGCTTATTTATGTCAAGAACTTAAAATGAAATGTACGGTTTATATGCCGCTAACAACTTCATACTCTACTATTTTAGAAATTAAAGGTTATGATGCATGCGTTATTTTAGAAGGATTAAATATCGAAGAAACAAAAAATCATCTTAATAAATTAGAAAATGACTCACTAACTTATGTTATCGATTTAGCAAACGAAATGGATTGTTCACTTGCTTATGAGAGTTTAGTAAATGAAATAATCGAAGAACTTGAAAATGTTGATATTATTTTAGCTCCTGTTGGTACAGGTTCACTAATAAATGGTTTAATAAGCGCTATTCAAAAAAATAACTATTCAATAAAGGTAATTGCCGTTGAGCCATATAACCATGCAACACTATCAAAGTCAATTGAAAATAATATGTCAGTTTCTTTAACAAACTCATACTCAATTGCTGAAACAATAAATGGTAAAACAATAAGTAATCTTTTCTTTGACAATATCAAGAATAATATTAGTGATGTTATTAAAGTTAGTGATGAAGAATTAATTGATTGCTTTTTAGATGTTACTGAAGAAAATAAGGTCATCGTTGAAAATTCTGGTCTTTTATCTTTAGTTGGTGCTAAATATTTAAATGAAAAAAATAAAAATGTTGTTTGTTTATTGACTGGTGGAAATGTTGATATGACTACAATGTCAACAATGCTAGAAAGTGGCTTAATAAATAAAGGCCGTATCTTTACATTTGCAGTTATGCTTTCTGATAAACCTGGTGAATTATTAGAAGTTGCTCAAACAATTGCTCAAAACAAAGGAAATGTTGTCGGATTAAGTCATAATCAACTTAGTGCATTAACTAGACAAAATAAAGTTGAATTGATTGCTACTGTTGAGGCTTTTGGTTTAAATCATAAATTTAAAATCTGTCGTGAATTAGAAAATAAAGGTTACAATGTCAGGCTAATTGATGATCATCTTGGAAGTGATTTCGATGGCTAATTATGTAACTTGCTCAAGAGCATTATTAGACCTATTAACTTACATTGGAATTGATGAAGCTTTTGGTTATCCTGGTGGAGCAGTTATTCCTCTATTTGATGAAATATATCAACACCCTACTTTTAAAAATTATTTAGTACGACACGAACAAGCTGCTGCGCATGCTGCTGAGGCTTATGGAAAAGTTAATAATAAAATTGGTTGTTGTATTGCTACTTCTGGTCCTGGTGCTACTAATTTAGTAACAGGTATTACCAATGCTTATATGGATTCTAATCCTCTGCTTTGTATTACTGGACAAGTTAATCAGGCTGCTATTGGTAAAATGTCATTTCAAGAAGTTGATATCATTTCAATTGTCAAACCGATTACTAAAAAAACTATTCAATTAAAAGATGCTAATGATTTAGCAAAGTCTTTATTTGATTTAGTTGAAATTGCTAATTCTGGTCGAAAGGGCCCAGTTTTATTAGATATTCCTAAAGATGTTTCAATGCAAAAGGTAGATATTGAACAATTAATTAGTGAATATCAAAGATTAAAAGAAGGTTTTTTATTACAAAAACCTGCAATAAAGCAAAGTGATATAAATAAATTACTTAAATATTTAAAAGAAAGTAAAAAACCTGTTTTTTTATTAGGTGCAGGATTAATTAAAGCAGATTGTATTAAAGAAATTGAACAAATAATTAAATATTTTAAGATTCCTGTAGTAACGACATTACATGGTTTAGGTATTGGTTCTAATACAAAATACTATTATGGAATGGCAGGAATGCATGGTAGTGTAATTGCTAATAAGGCTCTATATAATGCTGATTTAATTATTTCTTTAGGCTCTCGTTTTGATGATCGTTTAGTGGGAAATAATGATAAATTTGTTAAGTATGGAAAGAAAATTCATATTGATATTGATCCAAAAGAATTAGGCAAAAATGTTAAAACTAATTTAAAAATACATGCTGATTTAAAAGATTTTTTGCAAGAATTGGTTAATGAAGAAATCAACATTGATGTTCAATCATGGATTTTACAATTAAATCAATTTAAAAAAGAGATTAATGAACAAAAAGCAATTTTTGATACTAAAGAAATTCATCCAAAACATGTTTTTAATGAGATAAATAAGGTTAAAAAAGATTTATATTATGTAACAGATGTTGGTCAACACCAAATGTGGAGTGCACAATATCTTAAAAATATTAAAGGTAATCATTTTGTTTCATCAGGTGGCTTAGGCACAATGGGATTTGGTCTTCCTGCTGCGATTGGTGTTAGTATTGCAAAAAAAGATAATCCTGTAGTCTTATTTGTTGGTGATGGCGGTATTCAGATGAGTATTGAAGAATTACTATTACTTAAACAATACAACTTAAATGTTAAAGTATTCATTATGAATAATGGACGTCTAGGTATGGTTAGACAATGGCAAGATTTATTTTTCGAGGGCAGATTTAGTCATACTATTTTGGATCATAATCCAAATTTCGAATATATTGCTAAAGCATATAATCTTGACTATTTAAAAATTGAAAGTCGTCAAGAATTGAATCAAATAGAAGAAGTATTTAAAAATGATTTTCCAATGATTATTGAGGTAATGATTGATAAAAAAGCAAATGTTTTACCAATGATACCTGCAAATGGATCATTTGAAGAAATAATATTATAAAAAAAGGAGATTAGAAAAATGAAAAAAGTATATTTAGAAAAAGATATAAATGAAAAGGTATTAGAAAATAAGAAAATCGCAATAATTGGATATGGTTCGCAAGGTCATGCTCATGCTCTAAATTTAAAAGAAAGTGGTTATGATGTTTGCGTTGGATTAAAAGAGACATCAAAATCAGTAGAAAAAGCAAGAGAAGCTGGATTAGAAGTATATGATGTTGCTACTGCAACAAAAAAAGCTGATGTTGTTATGATGTTAGTTCCTGATGAAGTAATGCCAGATATTTATAATAATCATGTTAAAGATAATTTAGTTAGTGGTAATTATTTAGCATTTGCTCATGCATTTAATGTGCATTATAACCAAATAGTACCGCCTAGTGATGTTAATGTGTTTATGGTTGCTCCAAAATCACCTGGACATATGGTAAGACGTCAATATCAAAATGATAAAGGTGTTCCTTCATTGTTTGCTGTTTATCAAGATTATAGTAATGATACAATGCAAGTTGCGCAAGCCTATGCTAAAGGTCTTGGTAGTGGAAGAAGTGGTATTTTAGAAACTACATTTAAAGAAGAAGTTGAAACTGATCTATTTGGTGAACAAGTTGTTCTTTGTGGTGGTGTTGTTGAATTGATGAAAACTGGTTTTGAAGTTTTAGTTGAAGCTGGTTATTCACAAGAAGCTGCTTATTTTGAATGTGTTAATGAAATGAAATTAATCATTGATATGATTTATGAAGGTGGTTTTATGAATATGAATAATTCAATTTCAAATACTGCTGAGTTTGGTGAATATGTTGTTGGCCCAAAAATAATTACTGATGAAACAAAACAAGTTATGAAAGATGTTTTAAAAGAAATAAAAAATGGTGATTTCGCAAAAGAATTTATTTTAGAAGAAAAAGCAAATAATCCTAAGATAAATGCTCATAGACAAAATATGAAAAATCATGATATTGAAAAAGTTGGGGATCAACTAAGAAATCTAATGAAAATGTAGGTATTATTATGGAAGATACAATAAAATTTATAGAAAATGAAAATAAAAGAAAAAAAGCAGTTACTCCACCTGCTTTTGGTACTACTTTTACTAATTATATGTTTGAAATGAAATATAATGATCAAGATGGGTGGCATAATGCAACTATAAAACCTTATGAAGCATTTACTATTGAACCATCTGCACTATGCTTTCATTATGGTCAAACAATTTTTGAAGGTTTAAAGGTATTAAAAACTAATAATAAAAGAATATTATTTAGAGCTGATGCAAACTTAAAAAGATTAAATGATTCTGCAAAAAGAATGTGTATGCCAGAAATAGATGTTGATTTTGTTTTAAAGGCACTTGTCGAATTAATAAAAAAAGAAGAAGATAATTGGTTTTACGATAATATAGATAGCTATCTATATATTAGGCCCTTTATGATAGCATCTGAAGCAATTATTGGAGCACGTCAATCAAAAGAATATATCTTTATGATTATCATGAGCCCAATGAGTACTTACTTTACATCTGATAAGGTAAAACTAACAACTGAAACTCATTATATGCGTGTTCCAACAAATGGAACTGGTGAAGTTAAAAATGGTGGTAATTATGGTGGTGCATTTTATGCAACTGCAAATGCTAATAAAAATGGATATAATCAAGTTTTATGGTTAGATCCTCATGAACAAAAATATATCGAAGAAGCTGGAATGATGAATGTCTTCTTTATTGTTGATAATAAAATTATAACACCAAATACTAGTGGCTCTATTCTTAAAGGAATTACTCGCGATAGTGTTATCAATATTGCTCCAGAATTAGGTTATGAAGTAGAAGAAAAGAAAATTGATATTGATAATTTAGTTGAATTATATAAACAAGGTAGAGTATCAGAAGCTTTTGCAACAGGTACTGCAGCTTCAATTCAACCACTAGATATAATTAATCATAATGGTTTTGAAATGGAATTTATATATGATGAAAATAGTGTTTCAACAAAAGTTTATGATTATTTAGAGAATATTAAAAAAGGATTAATTAAAGATAAATTCAATTATATAATAGAATTCTAATTAAAATGAAGCTAAGTCTTCATTTTTTTATAAAAAAAGAAGATAACAATTGTTATCCTCTAATTACTAATTTTATCTTTTCTAATAATAATACTCTTCATTTACTAATTCATATTCATATTCTGCAACTTTAAAATCTTTTCTATTTTTCACTTTTACTGTTTTATAAATTTTACCTTTAGAATTATAAAAACCTTTTACTGTTTTCTTTTTCCCTTTTTTATAAGTAGTTGTATATCTATAAGCTTTTCCTTTTAAAGTTCCTTTTGCATTATACTTATACTCTTTTCTTAAAATTGCATTACCAGCCTTATATTTATAAAAAATAACAGCTTGTTTTTTTCCATCTTTACGATATTTCATTTTCTTGTGATATGTTGTATTTTCAAATTTATCATTCTTTTCAACTAATGTAGTATAAATTTTTCCATTTGAATGATAGTTAATTAATTTTTGATAAGTAAGTACTTCACCAATATCACCTGCATCATCATCATCAACATCATAATAAGTATCATCAAAGTCATGATATTCATAAATACCTCTTAATCTATTTTTTTCATCATAAGTTTTATATTTAATACCGTATGATTGTACATTGTTAGCATCATATCTATCATATTTAGTATCAATTTTCATACTTTCAGCAGTTTGATAAATTTTATCTTTATGGTAATAAGAATAAATAAATTTTGTAATTCTATTTAAACTATCTCTTTTAACACTTATTTTAAATTCTGGATATAAATTATCACGATATGTTGTTTTGTAAATAATTGAACTATACATATTATCTTTTGTATACTTATTATTTGGATATGTTAAATCAATTGAAATATAAATTCTATTTCCCTCTTTATAATAGTAATTAATACTCTTCTTATGTTTTGTTTGACAACTATCATTTTCATAAGTTGTTGAACTTGAACATTTACTTGCATCAAAATAATATTCTGCAGCTTCATATGATTTAATATATAATTCATTTGTTGTTTTAGTTCCATGTTCAATTGATTCTTTGTAATTAAACCATTTTCCATCTTGCTTTTTAAACCATTCACCATATCTTCTTAATGAACCATCATTTCCAATAAATTCCTTATATAAAACAATTCCATTTTCAGGATTACTATCATTATCTTCAACTACAAGACTTAAATCATTATAATCTAATATATCGATAAAAGACTCTTTATTTATAAAACTTCTATAATCAATTGGATATTCAGTCATTTGCATTGATCTTTCTTTTGCATAAGTATTGTTCATTGATAAGAAAATTACCATTGCAAACATAATTAAATATTTTTTCATTATTAATTACCTCCCTTTGCATAAGTAATGCTTTTTTTAGCAATCTTACCATTAGTATTATATGTATATTTAGTTGTCATATACAATTTACCTTTTTTATATATTTTCACATACTTATAAGCATTAGATTTAGAATTAGCTTTTAATTCACCTTTATTATTATATTTAAATAAAATATCTTTTTCTTTCTTATTATTTTTATAAGTTCTACTTAATTTAGTTTTTTTATAATCCTTATTATACTTAATTTCTAAATATGATTTCTTTTTACCATTTTTATAAGTAATTAATTTAGTATACTTAGTTTTTACATCACTATTATTATAAGTATATTTTTTATTAGTAATTAATTTTTTTCCATAAGTTACTTTTTGAACTAATTTACCTTTTCCTAATTTTCCAGCTTTATCATAACTAGCATAATATTTTGTAGTAATTTTCCCATTTTTATTGTAATTAGAAGCATACTTTTTAGCACCTTTTTTAAGCTCATTATTATCATTATATTCATATTCAGTTTTTCTATTAATAACTCCATTTTTATAATCAATAATTTCTTTATAAAGAGGTAAATAATTATCAATTTTCTCATATTTTAAGAAATCATAATATGAATTATTAATTGCATAAAAAGTTTTTATTTGAATTATTTTATTATTATAATCCTTTTTAGTAGTTTTTTCATAATGTAATAGTTCATCATTTTCTGTATATATATCATATTTTACAACTTTAGTTGTATAATATTTATCAAAATATTTAATAGTTGTCAAACTATCTAGATATGTTATATATTCTTCAAAAAATTCATCGTATTCTGTTTCATATTTAAATTTTTCAATTGCTTCTAATTTTCTACTATTCAACTTATAAAAACTAATTGATTCAAGATCACCATATTTATTAAATTTAAAGTATTGTAATTTATTAGTATTTTGAAATTCATCAGATTCTACTTTATTTGAATATTTGCCAATTTGATAATAATCATTAACTTTATTAACTTCTTCTAATTTAATAGTTAAAGTATCTTCATCAAATAACCCTTTTGGATCTCTTAGAGATATTTTTTTAATTTTATGTTTACTATCAACTTTATTAAACTTAACGAATTCTAATGAATCATTACTATTATTTTGACCTAATTGTCCATAATCATTTTTTCCAGATACATATAATTCGCCTTTTTCACTAATTAGAAAAACATTTTTTGAAGTAATATAATATTTAACTATTTTATCGTTATCAATACTATAATTAAATGGACTTGTTTCTAAAACATCAGCAGTTGTATTATTTCCTAATTGACCATGACTATTATCTCCCCATAAATTAATAGAGCCATCACTATTTAATTTAGCAAAACTATTTGTTTTATTATTAGAAATTTTTATATTATCTAATGCACTTTTTGCATTTACATATCCTTCAGTAGTTGCTTGTCTTTTTAAACCATCAGTAACTACAGCACTATCTATTATTGAATATTTTACATCATCATATTCTAAATTTTCATCAATTGAATATAATGTTCCAGCAATTCCAGCAACTATAGGAGTAGCCATACTAGTACCACTCATTTTTGCTAATTGGCTATTTTGATCATATTGATCAAATCCATAATCCATACATAAATATAATGAAACTGAACAAGTTGAAAATACAGAATTACCTGGAGCAAAAATATCAACATCATTATTACTATAATTACTATAACCTGATTTTACATCATTTTCATCCATTGATCCTACTGAAATTACATTATCTAAAGGTAATGCTGCTGGATAATCTGATCCTTCTTTTCCATTATTTCCTGCTGCTGCAACTATTAAACCATCATATTTTAATATACTATTATACATTAATTCATCAATTCCAAAAAAAGAATCATATCCAAATGACATATTTAATACTTTAACATCATTTTCTTGAGCATCATTAATAGCTTCAACAATATCTTCAGTATTTCCATATTCATCATTTAAAGCACGGTATGCTACTATTTCTATATTTTTTCCAACAGAATAATCATTTTCTCCTGCAATTAATCCAGCAACGTGTGTTCCATGTCCAATATCATCACTTGCATCATTATTATATCCAATATAATTATATGATAATTCTTTATTAATAATATTTTTTAAATCTGGATGATCATAATCTATTCCAGTATCAATAATCCCTACTCTTATTTTTTTTGAAGTATCACTAACTTCCTGTTTTAATTGATCTGCAGCAACTTTAGCAACATGCCAATTATTAGCGATTACATTTGCTCTTGTTTTTTTCTTTTTACTAATTGGTTCATAATTATAAAAGTAAGAAGATTGAACTTTTTCAATTCCTTTTATATTATTCAATTTATTATACTGTTTGTTTATATCTTTAATTTCTTTATTTAAAGTTACAACATAATAATTTCCTAATTTTCCAGCTTTAATTTTTTTAACTTTATTAACTTTTAAATTAAGATTTTTTTCAATTTTTGATTTTAAACTATTATTATATTTATATCCTTTATCCAATTTAATAATAATTTTTTCTTTACTTATTCCTTCATTTGTTTTTGCATCTACACTAGAACTTAATAATAAAGCAAGCACTAACATAAATGACAGAGTTATTTTTTTCATAAATTACTCCTCCTTAATAATTTTAAATTTTATTTAAAAAAAGGTAAATTATTATAAATATTTACCTTTTTAAAAAACTAATATGTTTTAATAGGTAATATTAATTGAGTACTACTATCATTTTCTTCAGACTTTATAATAAATGGACTCATTGCTCCATTAAAATAAAAACATACTATATCATCATTAAATGATTTTAAGGCATCATTAACATATCTTGAATTAAAAGAAATTAGTAATTCTTTACCATCAAAATCTAAATAACTAACATCTTCTTGAATTGATCCTACTTCTTGAGATTTAGAATATAAAGTAAGCATATTAGAATTTTTTTCTAAAGTTACTGTATAATTTGAAGAATTAATTGATAAAACATTTGCTCTATCTAAAGAATCTTGAATAATTTTTTTATTAACTTTTAATGTAGATTCATAACTTTCAGGAATTAATTTAGAAATATCAGGATAATTTCCATTAATTAATCTTGATTGAATAACAATATTTTCTAAATTAAATAAAATTCTTTGTTGAGAAATAAAAACATCAATATTTTTATTTTCTTTAATTAATTTAGAAACCTCAAATAAACATTTAGCAGGAACATTAATATTAAAATTAAAATTACTTTCTATATTAATTTTCTTTTTTGCTAATCTAAAACTATCAGTAGCAACACAAGTTAATACACTATCTTCACAAGAAAAGTTTACTCCAGTAAGAACTGGTCTAATTTCTTCTTGAGAAGTAGCAAATGCTGTTTCTGAAATAATAGAATTAATAATATTAGTAGAAATATTAATTTTATCTCCATTTAAAGAAAAATCAATATTAGGGAAATTATCAGCACTAATTCCATTAATTTTAAATTCACTTTTTTTACTTTTAATAATAATTAAACTATTATCTATTAATTCTAATTCAACCCATTCATCATCAATTTTTTTAATAATTTCAACAATAAATTTAGGAATAACTATTCTACCTTGATTTATTATCTCTATATCTTGATCAATGATACATTTTATTGTAATATCAGAATCACTTCCAATAAGTGTTAAATTAGAAGAATCTAATCTAAAATAAATTCCATTTAAAGAAGGAATTGGTGATTTATTATTTACTACATGATTTACTTTACTAAGACCTTGTAAAAGAGAATTAGTTTGGATTTTAAATTTCATATACGATACCTCCAAAATTGATATTTATATTATAACATATAATAATAATAATACAGAAATAAAAAGTGGATAAATTAATAAAAGTACATAACAAAAAGAAATTTATATGTGGATAAGTATGTTGATAAAATTTTATTGTTTCAACAATTTAGTTAATTCATTAATTACTAAGACATATTCACTGTTATTATCATCAATTTGTTCCTTTACTTTATGATAACTAGACATAATAGTTGAATGATCACGATTCCCATAAATTTTACCTATTTTTTCATAAGGAGTTTCTAATAATGACCTTGTTAAGTAAATAGCAATCTGACGTGGTGTAACTATTAATTTTTGTCTTGATTTACTAGTTATTTGTGATTTAGATAAATTGTAATAATTACATACTATTTTTAATATTTTTTCATTTGTTATATCACCATCTACCTTAATAGATTGATAATCTTTAAATGCTTCATAAATAATATCCATAGTAATTTCTTGTGAATCAGTCATATTAATTGTATAGAAAATAACTCTTCTTAAAGCCCCTTCTAAATCTCTAACATCTTTAGAAAAGTTTTTAGCAATATATTCTAAGGCTTTATCAGTTATAATTGTATTTTCATCTTCATTAAAATAAGAAAGTTTCTTTTCTAAAATTTTAATACTAGTTTCATATCCAGGTGGAGAAATTGATACACTTAAACCTTGAGTAAAACGACTAACTAATCGTTCTTCTAAGCCATGTAACTCTTTTGGCATAACATCTGATGTAATAATAATTTGTTTATTTTTACTAAATAAATCATTATAAACATTGAAAAACATTTCATTACTTTTTTCTTTATTACTTAAAAATTGAATATCATCTACTATTAATACATCAATATCACGATATTTATGATTAAACCATTCAGTATCATTCATATTACCTTTAGTTATTTTAATATAATCATTAAAAAATTCTTCGCTTGAAACATATAAAACACGCATGTTAGGTTTTTGTTCAATAATTCTATTTCCAATTGAATGAACTAAATGTGTTTTTCCAAGACCAGATTTACCATGAATAAATAATGGATTAAAAAGATTACCAGGAGAACTAGAAACAGAAATACCAGCTTGAAAACTCTCTTGATTTGATGATCCAACTACAAAATTATCAAAAATATAATCTTTACGTAAATTATTATTAATAATAGAAATTTCATCTTGTTCAACTACATTATTAGATTTTTTATTTTTTTTATCTTCTTCTGTTATAATTTTAGCTTTAAAATTTGACTCTGTGACCGACAATAATGCTTCATTAATGATATTAATATCTTTATCATTTTCTAAATAAGCTTTAACTATTTCATCATGAGCCAAAATATAAACAATGCCATCTTCTATTGAATCAATGGAACATTTTTCATAAAAATTTTCAAAAATTAAATGATCAGCTTTTTCTTTAATAATAGTTAAACAATTGTTCCATAATGTTTCTAAATTATTCGACATAATATTTCACCTCTTTATCAAAATAATAATATAATAAATTGAGAAAAAAAGCTATACTAAAAAGAGTAACAAGTAAGTTGTTAACAAAGTTTTCCACAATCAAAAAGGCTAAAACATCAATAAAATTTTAGTAATCCACAATGATAAAAAAAATTAATTTTCAATAGGGAAAACATTAATCCACAAATTAACAAAAAATTGTTTAAAAAATATATTTTAATTTTTTTTCCACATAAATAACTTATTTAATAATATGGATTAAATAAAGGAATAAATAATTTTTCCACTAAATTAACAAGTGTGGAAAGATAACTTTTGAACATTATTATTTTTCCACATTAATTGTGGTATAATTATTTCGGTGATTAAATGAACATATTAAATAATATTCCATTTTATAACATTTATAGTGATAAAGGGTTTTGTGAACTAGATGCTTTTGAAGAAGCTGTTCTTATTTTACAAAACTTTTTGCACTTCAAAAAAGATATTATTATTATAAAAAATAACCTTTATAGTGCTACTAAACTGTATAATGAATTAAAAAACTATGTAAATGATGATGAAATTGCTTTGTTTGGTTTTGATGAATCACTAGTAGTAGAAACATTAGCAAGTTCTCCAGAACTTAATGTTCAAAGAATTGAAACACTAATTAAAACTAATAATGATAAAGCTAAAATAATTATAACTCACTCTCTTGGTTTAATAAGACCAATTGTTGATAAGACTTCTTATTTTGATAATATTCAAACATTAAGAAAAGATGAAGAAATTAATTTTGATAAAGTAAATGATTTTTTAACTAATAATGGTTATCTTAAAGTAAGTAAAGTTACAATGCCTAATGAGTATGCAATTAGAGGTAGTGTAATAGATATTTTTAGTTTAACACACGATATGCCTATTAGAATTGATGTTTTTGATGATGTTATTGAAAGTATTAAACTGTTTGATGTTACTAATCAAAGAAGTAGAATAAATGTTAATGAGGTTACTATTTTCCCTGCTTCTATTTATTCTCATAATGAAAGTAATAATATTATGAGTAGGATTAGAGAGATTAGTAAAAATAATATTATTTTAGATGAAATAGAAACAATGGCAGAAATAAATAAAGATTTATTCTTTTCAAGATATTATAATTTAAGTGATAAAAAATCATCAATCATTGAATATTTGAATGATCCAATTATTATAATCTCATCTTATGATGAGTTCATTCAATCAAATAACATTACCATTGAAGAAAGTTATAATTATTTAATAGAATTAGAAAATGAAAATAAATCAATTAGTAATTATAATTTGTTTTTAGAGTGGGATAACTTAATAAAAGGTTATATAAATATTGATAAATATCGTTTAAACTTAAATCAACAATCATTAAATTTATTTCCAATAGATAAGTTTAAGACATTAATTGATTTTATAAACTCAGTTAAAGAAAACTATAATAATAATTATGAAATAAATATTTGTTTAACAAGACAACATGATAAAAAAATTATTATGAACTTATTAGAGGAAAATAATTTAAAGTATAGTAATAATGAATATACTAAAGAACAAATTAATATAACAAGCGATGTATTTAATCGTGGGTTTATTAATAATGATTTAAAAATAGTAGTTTATACTGAAAAAGAATTATTTTATAAGAGTAAAAGAAAAAACAACTTCTTAAATAAATATAGTAATGCAACAGATATATTAAATTTAGATGAGTTAAAAGAAGGAGATTATATAGTTCATGCTCATCATGGTATTGGTAAATATGTTGGATTAATACAATTAAAAGTAGATAATATTGAAAAAGATTTCTTACATATAGTTTATAAAAATAATGAGAAATTATATATACCAATTGATCAATTTAATTTAATAAAAAAATATTCATCAAGTGATACTACAATACCAAAAGTTAGTACTTTAGGTGGTAGCGATTGGAAAAAAACAAAACTAAGAGTTCAAAAAAGAATAGAAGATATGATGGATGAATTACTTGAATTATATGCAACAAGGCAAGAACCAATTGGATTTAAATTTTTAGCAGATAATGAAATTCAAAAAGAGTTTGAAGATGACTTTGAATATGAATTAACACTTGATCAAGAAAAAGCAATTGAAGATGTAAAAAAAGACATGGAATCACCATTAGTAATGGATAGATTAATTTGTGGTGATGTTGGTTATGGGAAAACTGAAGTAGCTTTAAGAGCTATTTTAAAAGCTATTTTGTCTAATAAACAAGCAGCTTTTCTTTGTCCAACAACAATTCTTTCAAGACAGCATTATCATACTTTATTAGAAAGGTTTGCTGACTATTCAATTAATATAGTTCAATTATCAAGAAATACAAGTCCTAAAATGGTTAAAGAAATTAAAGAGGATTTAAAAAATAAGAAGATTGATATTGTTGTAGGTACTCATAAACTATTAGGAAAAGATATTGAGTTTAATGATTTAGGATTGTTAGTTATTGATGAAGAACAGCGTTTTGGAGTAAAGGATAAAGAGAAAATAAAACAATTAAGAAATAATATAGACGTTTTAACTTTATCAGCAACTCCTATTCCAAGAACATTGCAAATGTCATTATCTGGTTTAAGAAAAATGTCATTATTACAAACACCACCTATCAATCGTGTTCCAATTCAAACTTATGTTGTTGAAAAAAATAAGTATTTAATTAAGGAAGCTATTGAAAGAGAAATTGTTAGAAATGGACAAGTATTTTATTTGCATAATAGAACTAGTGATATTGAAAATGTGGCTAAAGATATCGAAGATATGTTTGATGATGTCAAGGTTGCGATTATTCATGGTAAGATGAGTAAAGACCAAGTTGAAAGAGTTATGGAAAGCTTTGATGATAATGAATATAATGTTTTAGTGTGCACGACTATTATTGAAACTGGTATTGATATTCCAAATGCTAATACGATTATAATTGAAGATGCTAACAATTTTGGTCTTGCTCAACTTTATCAAATAAAAGGTCGTGTTGGAAGAAGTGATCGTGTTGGATATGCTTATTTAATGTATCAAAAAAATCGTGAGATAACTGAAGATGCTCAAAAAAGATTACAAGCTATTAAAGAATTAACTAAATTAGGTAGCGGTTATAAAATTGCATTGCGTGATCTTTCAATTAGGGGTGCTGGTGATATTTTAGGTAAAACACAAGCTGGTAATATTGAAACTGTTGGATATGAAATGTATTTAGAAATGTTACAAGAAGTAATTGATAAAAGGAATAATGTTGTTGTGCAAAATGATGATATTGAACCTATTAATTTAAAAAATACTGGTTATATTCCTAAGGATTATCAATTGGATGATGATAATAAAATTAAACTTTATCAAAAAATTTATAAAGTGAAAAAGCTAGAAGAATTTAATGATTTGATACCTGAAATTAATGATATTTATGGTAAACTTCCTGCAAGTATTGAGGATATTATTGAAAAGAGAAAATTTGAAATCTTAGTAAATATGAATAAAAATATCAAAATATTTGATGAAGCTAAAAAAATTACTATTCAATTACAAGTAAATGTTAATGATAAAAACACTGTTAAAAAAGTATTTAGTGAGGTTGATAAATATGGTGGTCTTGTTAATGTGGAAGTAAAATATAATAAGATACATCTTATTGTCAGCAAGTATACTGCTTATTTAAAAACAATAAACTTAATTATTAGTGATTTACAAAAATTAATTTAACTACCAAATGGTAGTTTTTAATTTGCCTTGACAAAAAAAAAGTAAATGATATAATGTGTATATACACATTAATATGGAAAGGAGTTTTACTATTACTAGAAATAAGACTGAGTGTTTTTGTATTAATTTAAGACGTGCATCAACAGCTATTACTAAAAAATATGATAATGCACTAGCTAAGTATGATGTTACAACTAATCAATTTTCGATTATAAATAATATTAAACAATTAGAAAAGTGTAATGTCATTGAATTAGCGACTAGAATGGGATTAGAAAGAACCACTTTACTTCGCAATATAAAACCACTTATAAAAAAGGAATATATTTTGGAAACAAAAGAAAATAATAAAGCAATGTTTAGCTTAACAAGTAGTGGAAAAGAACTTTATAACAGTGCTCATTATGAGTGGGATAAAATTCAATATGAAATAAATGATAAATTAGGAAGTAAGGCAAGTCAATTGATTGAAATTTTAAATGAGATAGAGGAGATATAGTCATGACAAGAAAAAATATTGAAATACCAAGTTGTAAGGATATGCCATTTCCATTTTCTTTAGCAATTGAAAAGGATGGAACATATTATTTATCAGCACAACCAGCAATGAAATTAGAAGATGGTAGCTTTGTTGGTGGTGATATCGAGGCTCAGTTTAATCAATGTATGCATAATTTGGATCGAGTTTTAGAGGCAGCATCTTTAACAAGAGATAATGTTTTAAAATGCAATATCTATTTAACAAACATGGATGATTATGCGAAGATGAACGAGTTATTTAGAGCAGCTTTTGTTGCACCACATCCAGCAAGAACTTGTGTTGGAGTTGCAGCATTGCCATTAAATGCAAGCATTGAAATTGAGATGATTGCACATAAATAGGTCTTTTCAGATGTTTTGGTAATTCATTTGTTTAGATATAAATTGTTTTTGGAAAAAGGCATTCTTTGGATGCTTTTTTCTTTTTTAAAAAGAATAGACAATATAGTTTGTTAGTGATATTATTAAAAATACTACTAAGATAAATAAACAAAAAGGAGTGATCTTTAATGAGATTACCTTATACATTGTTTCAAAAGCTAATGATTGGAATTTCAATAATGTTAGTAATTGGAATGATTGGATATTTAATTATTAATTATAATTCTTTACCTAATAAAGTTCCTACACATTTTGGTATAGATGGTAATCCTGATACTTGGGGAAATAAAATATCTTTATGGTTCTTGCCTATTTTATCTTGTATAATGCTGTTGATGTTATTGACGATTATTCATTATCCTAATTCTTGGAATATATCAGATAAAATAAATGATAATAAAAAGGATTATTATTATTTGCAAATAAAAAATATGTTATGTGTAATAACTTTTTCAATAATATTTATGTGTTCATATATTCAAGTTGGCTCTATAAAAGCTATGTCATTAAATGCATTTTTCTTATCGACAATTATAATACTAGCAATTCTAGGTCCAATAGTATGGAGCAGATATATTTATAGTCAAAGTAAATAATCAAAAAAAGAACGCTTAAAAAACGTTCTTTTAATTTTATCTACGTACTTTTTTATATAATGTAAATGATGAATAACTTGTTAAAATTACTCCAAATACTAAGAAGAAAATACTTATAATGTAAAATGTAAGTTCACTTTGATTATTATTAGAAAATGTTTTAGCTGCTTCAACGGCACTCATACCATCAATAATATTATTATTTACTAAATCAACATTTGCATAATCTAGTGAGTCTTGATAAAAATATAATAAAACTCCAGCGATAATACATAGCACTCCAAGTGCTAATAATTTCTTAATTCTATTCACAAAAATTCCTCCTTAAAATAAGTATATAACTTATGCAAATTATATGTCAATAAAAAGAATATGAAAATTATGAAAGAATTGGGAGTGTTTGTACTGTGTAATGTAATGCCTTGTTAAATGGATAATGATTTTATATAGCGGTTTAATATGAAAGTAATTAGTGATTTGTGTGCTAAAATAGATGTGAATATGCAAATAATATAGTTTTGAAAAACACGTATTTATCGTATTTAAATGTTTAAATTAAAGTAGAAAATGATTGAAAAGTGAAATAGACTTTTAGATGTTATAATGATATAATTTACAAAGAATTTACTATATGGAGGAAAACTTATGAAAAGTAAAAAAAGGATTTTTTTAGTTGTGATAATTATAATTATTGCATTACTTAGTATTAAAATGTGTGAAAGGAGTAATTCATTTAATAATGCAAATAGTCATGCATTTATTGATAAAAATATGTATGATTTAGAAAAACTTATTAGTGAAGATGATTTATGTGATGATAAGTGGGCGTTGAAAATTCAAAAACTGGGAAAAAAATAGAAAAAGATGCTAATGAAAAATATTTAACGAAATATTATCAAAATGGATCACCAAGTAATGATTTTATTGCAGAATATAAAGAATTAGGAGTTTTATGTCAAAAGTTTTCTAAATTATTTTTAGACAAAGAATATAAGAAGGCTAGTAAAATTTTATTAGAAATTAAGGATAAGTTTATGAAGATAGGAGAATATGCAGATGAAACAATATATTAAAAAATTTTTTATTTTATTAATTGTATGGGCGTTATTGTTAGATACAACTACTGTGTTTGCTATATCAGCAATTACAGCAAATAGAATGGAAAAAACAATATCAAATAAAGTTGATGATACTCAAAGAAGCAAAATAGAAAAAGATAATCTAAAAAGATTGTCAAATAAAGAAGGTAGTGATAATAAATCAGTTAATCAAGTAAGCATAGACAAACCATTGATTAATAGTAGTATTCTTGATGGTGATGGTGTTATTGAAGATAAATCGAAAAGGACATTATATTCAAGAACTATTCAAAATGAAGAAGGAAAGTATCGAGTTGAACAATCGCTATTTCCAATCTTTAAAGAGGTCAATGGTGAATTTGTTGATATTGATAATTCATTTATAAATAAAAGAAGTAATGGTTTATATAGCAATTCATTATCATTGGATAATAAAATTGTAATGGATATTATAAGTAGCAACAAAAGTAATTTAAAAATTATTTTTGAAGAAGACAATGAAAATGAGAGTGATATAGAAGGAAATGTTGCTAAAATAAATCAAAGCAACAATTATAATAATTATGAAATAATAAATGAAGATTATTTGATTAATACAAAGATAAATGTTAAAAGAAATAATAATTCTCTTTATTATGAATTAGATGAAGTTAATTCATATTCAATAAGTGAATCTAATATCATGATTAATGATGGTGAGTTTACAATTTTCCCAATTTATTATCAAGACCTTTATTTAAAAACAGAAATAGTAAAAAAAGATGATAAGAAGTTTTTGAGAATTGATACATCCAAAGTAAAAGAAGAAAATTTTATTTTCGAATTGAAAATAGGAGTTAATCCAATAAAAAAATCTTTAGCACGTATAAGCTCAAGCCTTAATTTATCTGGATATAAATATTCTAATACAAATACTAATTTGCCAGATGAATCCATTGTGAATACTGATTTAAATGTAGGTTATGATAAATCAGCAAATCCAGCACCTCATTTAAGATCTTATGTTACTTTTACAAAGCCAACATTAAGTAATTCTTATGGTGCAATTGAAAAAGCACAATTAAAGTACAAAATTCAAGTAGAAGCAGGAAGTCAAAATATCAATGTTAATATGTCATCAACTAGTATTAAGCCAACTGATGTTACATGGAATAATAGAAATAATTATACATGGCAAAAAATAGGTGCAGGTACAAGAAATAACGATGGGACATATTCATTTAATGTGCTTACATATTTAAATCACTTGAAAAATAATGGTAATCAAAGAACATTAGAGTTCAAGGGTTATGAGGGGACAGATTATAATAGACTAGATTTGTATTCAACAAATGTTAAGTTAATTGTTGATTATGAATACGATTTTGCAAGCAATAGCAAGCTTACGACTTCGCTTAGAGCGCATTCAAAAGGGCGAGGAGAAGTGGCTAGCATTAGCTTTGTAGGTATAGGTGCTCCCACGAAAAATGTAACATATACTTTAAAGACATATGATAAAAAAGGTAATACGATTAATGCGAAAACTAAAAATACGCCTAACTTTACTAAAACTGCTTCTAAAAAGAAAATTATTCCAACATTTATATCTAATTATAAAGATAAAATGCAAAAATATGATAATGTTTCTATAAACTATGATAGTGGATACTTAAATAGAAGTCGCTTTAAAGTGGATACTTATTATGATTATGAAATAAAAAGTAATGGTGAAACTCTAATTTCACAAGGATTTATGTTTTATAAAGTAAAACCAGGAGATACTTTAAAATCTATTGCTAAGTATTATAAAGTTAGTTTAAAAACAATAAAGTATGATAATAATTTTAAAGGAAATAAGGTTAAAACTGGAAATATTTTATTTTTAAGAGGAATGTCTTCTTATAAAAAACCAAGTGGTAAACATAGTGCAAGTAAGAACAAAAAAATAAATAGAAAAAAGATGAAATTCTGTGCAACATGTGGTACTAAATATAAATTTGTTGCTGACCCTGTTAATCCAAATACGGGAAATTTCTTCTTAGTAACAAGTGATGTTGAATTGAATGATTCACAAAATTTCACATTCTATCGTAGTTATAATTCAATTGATATGTCTAATTCAGGCTTGTTTGGTTATAGCTGGATAACTGATATTGAGCAACGCATTAGCTTTGAAGATAGTAAAGCAGATTTTGATACCGAAGAAATGGAAGACGTTGATGAAGATGTGCCAGAAGATCATGAAGATGATGTGGGAGATCAATTGCTCTTTGTTAAAGGTGATGGTAATTTAATTACTTTTAAATTAGAAAATGGCAAATATATAGCTGAAGAATATGATAAATATAAGGTAAACGAATATGAAACTGGAAAATATTCAATAGAAGATTTAGAAAAGAAAACTACTAGTTATTTTGATGATAGTGGTATGCTTGTTAAAATTGTTGATGATAAAAAGAAATCTGTTGCTTTAGAATATACTAATGAAGGTGAATTACTTGATAAGATTAAAACTAGCAATGGTAGAGAGATAAAATTTAACTATAATGATGAAAATCTCGTTTCAAGTATTGTTTTGCCTAATGGTAGTTCAGCAAAATATGAATATGAAGATGGCAATTTAACAAAAGTAATTGACCAGTTAAATAAAGAAGAGAGATATAGTTATAATGAAGAAGGGCTAATGGAATACTATATTGATAAAAATGGTCATAAATTAGGGCAAAACAAGTATGATGAAGAGGGTAAAATTCTTGAACAAACTACTGAAAGTGGACAAACATATAAGTTTACATATGATAATGGAAAAACTAGTGTAAAAGATCCTGAAGGTAATATTAAAGATTACAATTATGATGAGTTATATCGTTTAAGTGTTGAAGATACTGATGATGGTAGTGGTACTCAAAAATTTTATGATAATAAAGATAACTTAATTAAAGAAATAAGTGGAAATGGCGAGACAACTACATATGAATATGATTTAAGTAATAACTTAATAAAGCAGAATAATCCTGATGGTACTATTATTGAAAATGAGTATGATAGTGATAATTACGTCACTAAAACAACATATAATTCAGAGCGTTTTGAAGAGTTTAAATATGATTCTAATAAAAATATTACTGAGTATCGAGATATTTATGGAAATATTACAAAAAGTGAGTATGATAATGAAAATCAGTTAATAAAAGAAGTAGATCAAAAAGGGATTATAACAACTTTCACATATGAACAAGGCAATGTAAAGACTAAAAATATAGATAATCGACAAATTGAAACGAATACTTATGATTCATTAGGAAATGTAATAAAAACTGTTGATCAAGATGGAAATTTTGATTCTTTTGAGTATGACTTAAAAGGTAATATGATAAAAGAGAGAAACAAGTTGGGTGCAATTACAACTTATGAATATGATAACAGTGATAATATCATTAAAGAAGTTAGTAGTACTGGATTGGTTACGACAAGAAAATATGATGAAAGAAATAATGAAATAGAAGAAAATGTTGGTGGCAAAGTAACTACTAAAGAATATGATGCTAACAATAACTTAATTAAAGAAATTGATTATAAAAACAATGTTATTAAAAATGAATATGATAGTAATAATAATTTAATTAAAACTATTGATGCTCAAGGTAATGTTGAGACTAATAAATATGATAATAATGGAAATATTATTGAATCTAAAGATATTAGAGGAAATATTACTAAAAGAGAATATAATAGTAATAATATGCCTATTAAAGAAATAGATATTTATGGTAATGTTACTGAAATAGAGTATGATAAAGATGGAAATGAAGTTAAAAAAACAGATGGTAGAAACAATGTTGAAACATCAAAGTTTGAAGAAGGCTTGCCAGTAGAGCAGGTTGATATTAATGGAAATAAAACAATAACTAAATATGATAAATATAAACGTGAAGAAAAAGTTATAGAAGAGACTGCTAATGGTAATATAGAAACAAGTTATGAGTATGACAAATATGATAATATTACTAAAGAGTCAGATAATATTGGTAATGTAACTACTAGAAAATATGATGCAAATGATAATGTTATTGAAGAAAATATTAATGGTAAAATTACTAAAACAAAATATGATGCTTTGTCAAATGAATTGGAAGTAATTAGGCCTAATGGATTGAAAATACAATCTAAATATGATGAACAAGGACAATTAGTTGAGCAAGTAGAAGGCAGCAAAAAAACAACTTATGAGTATGATAAGTTTGGTAATCAAATTAAAGTGATCGACCCTATGAATAATATTACTTTAGCAACTTATGAATATGATAAGGTAGTTGAAGAAATAAATGCTAAGGGAATAAAAACAGCTTACAAATATGATGAGTATGATCAATTAATTGAGACTAAAGTTAATGGCGTTATTAAAGAAAAAATAGAGTATGATAGATATGGAGAACAAACTTACAAAGAAGATAATGAAGCTACAATATCTACTACATATAATAGCTATGGACAAATAGAAAGTGAAACTAATAATGGCTATACAAAATATTTTGAATATGATAAATTTGAAAATATTATTGTTGAAAAAGATATTAAGGGTATTGTAAAAAAGAATACTTTTGATAAATTTAATAATCTTATTAAAACTGAAAGTGCTACTGGAAAGATTGAAACATATAAATTTGATAAATCTAATCAAGAAATTGAAAAGAAAAATATTGATGGCACAATTGACAAAACTTATTATGATATTGCGGGTAATGAAGTAAAAACTATTGATGGGCAAGGAATTGTTACTGAATTTATTTATGATAAAGATAGGCTTGTTAAAGAAATTGTTAATAAAAAAAGCATTACTTCTTATAAATACGATGTAATGGATAATGTTATTGAAGAAAATAATAATGGTGCGATTTCAAAAACTGAATATGATTTATATGGTAATGAAATTAAAGAAGTATCTCCAAATGGAAATGTTACAGAATTTCAATATGATAATAACGGAAATAATATTAGAACTATTAATGCTGATGGTACTAGTACAACAAGTAAATATGATGCATTAAATCAAGTGATAGAAGAAACAAATGAACTAAATTATAAAAAGACATATGTTTATGATGCGTGGAATAATCAAATAAAATTAATTGATGAAATGAATTTTGTTTATGAAAATGTTTATGATAATAAAGACCGTTTAATTAAGGAAATACTACCTAATAAAAAAGTTAGTTTAAATAACTATGATTTAAATAATAATTTAGTTTCAAGTACTGATTACAATGGAAATATTACCAAAACAACATATGATTATAAAAATAGAGAAAAAAGTATAAAACAACCAAATGGTTTAATAGAAACATATACTTATGATAAAGATGATAATGTTATAAAAGTGGTAGATTCAAATAAAAGAACAAGACAAACAATTTATAACAAGAAAAATCAAATTATAGAAGAAAAAGAAAATAATAAAACAATGAGTAAATACTCATATAATAGTAAAAGTCAAAAGATAAAAGAAAGTAATGCAAAAAATGTAGTTACAAGTTTTAAGTATGATAACTTTAATCAAGTTATAAAAGAAACAACTGGCTCAAGATATATTGCTAGCACTTATGATGTTAATGGAAATGTTGTTAAGGAAAATGAGAGTAATTTAAATATAATAAAAACTACTTATGATAAAGAAGGTAATGTTTTAAGTGTTAAAGAAAATGGTTTAGTTACTGAAAAAAATAAATATGATAAAATGAATCGTTTATCAGAAACAACGAATGAAAAGAATATAACAACCAAATCACATTATGATAAAGTAGGAAATGAAATAAAAGCGGAGGAAATATATTATAGTGGTAAGACAAAGAAAACTAGATTAATTAGTTTAAATACTTATGATAAATTAGGTCGTACTATTACAAGTGAAAATGCTCTTAAAGCAAAAACTAAATATGAGTATGATGCTTTATCAAATGTAACTAAAGAAATAGATGCTTTAGGAAATGTTCAAGAGTTCAATTATGATGGCAATAATAATATTATTAAATACAAAGATCAAACTAAAGGTGTAGTGAGTTATAAGTATGATAGTATGAATAATGTAATTGCGAAAAAGTCGATTGGTAAAACTTCATCTAATAAATATGATAAATATGGTAATGTAATAAAAAAAGTAGATGATTATGGTTATACAACATCTTACAAATATGATAAATTTAATAATAAAATTCAAGAAGTTAAACCTGATAAAACAAAACTAACATATAAATATGATTTAGAGAGTAATCAAACAAGCATTAAGTCTAAAAAAGAAAGTATTACTAAAAAATATAATAAGTATAATGAATTAATTAGTGCAACTAATAAAGAGGGTATATTATCTTATCAATACAATAATTTAGGAAATATTACTAAATATAAAGATGTTAATAAAAAAGTAGTAACTTATAAGTATGATAAAAGAAATAATGTTAAAGAAATGAATTATGCAAATAAAAAAGTTAATTATGCTTATAATAGTAAGAACTTACTAGTTAGTACAAAAGAAAATAATAAAGTAATCGAGAAATATAGTTATGATGAATTGGCTCGTTTAAGTAGTGTTAGTAAAAGAAATAAAACTAAGACAAATTATAAGTATGATAAACTAGATCGTCTAATAAAAATACAAACTAAAACAAATAGAAATAAAAATATTGAAGCGATTAATTATTCTTATAATTTAAATGATAGTGTAACTAGTGAAATTAAAGTAGATAAAAATGGAAAACAAGTTAAGAGTATGAAATATAATGCTCGAGATGAGTTAATTGAAAGCACAATTTCAAATAAAAAAGGAAAAGTAAAAACAAGTTATGCCTATGATATTGAAGGTAATAAAACAATTGCTAAGAATGGAAAAATAAAAGAGAGATATACTTATAATAAAAGAGGACAACTAACAAAAATAAAATCATTAAAAGGTGAAAAAGTATATTCTTATGATAACAATGGAAATGTTAAAAAGATTAAGCAAAATGATGGTACTATTGATAGGTTAACATATAATGAGTTTGGCTTAATGGTTTCATATAAGAATAAAAAAATGGAATCAACATATAAATATGATGGAAATAATGTAAGAATACAAAGTCAAGTTAAAGATGTTAAAAAATATAAAAAATCACAAGAAGATATCGCAAGTGAATTTGATACAGTAGCAAGCAAATTAAATTATTTAGAGGATGCATTTAATTGTGATATTGAATTAAATGGTAGTGGTGATTATTCTAGTTTAGGATATGAATATAATTACTATGGAAATAATAGTAATAAGGATAATGGAATAGAAACAATAGACTATTTAACAAATGGAGAAGTAGAAGAAGCACAAGTATTAAATGAAGATAGTAGTAAAAATGATAATGATAAAACATATACATATGGATATGATATAATAAAATCAAATAATGATTATTATCTAACAAAGTTAAATGGAAGTATTTCAAAAATATTAAATGAAAAAGGGAAAGTAAAGAAAAGCTTTGAATATAGTGATTATGGAAAAGAATTAAATGGATATAAGAATGGATTAGCATACAATGGTGAAATGGTAGATGCAACAGGCTTACAATATTTAAGAGCAAGGTATCTTGATTTAAATATGGGAAGCTTTGTTCAAAAGGATAGTTACTTAGGAGAACAGGATAGTATTGTATCACAAAACCAGTATGCATATGTATTAAATAACCCATATAAGTATATTGATAGTAGTGGTAATAAGGCGAGTAGTTATACAGATAAATATGGATCATATACAAAACCACCATCTCCACCAAAAGATGATAAAAAGAAAAAAGAAGTTAAAACTATAGAAACAGGTAATGGTAATGGTGGTGGACCCACAAAAATCAAAGATGTTAATTCAAATGCTTCAAATTATAATGGTAAACAATTAGTTGGGACTTGGCATGGTTTATTTGATTATTTCAAAAATGAGTATTTTGGAAAAAGAAAATATAAAACGACATGGGTTAGTGCTCATGGACAAGTAAGACATGGATGGTCAAAAGAACCACAAACAGTAGCAGATCTTAATAAATATAATCTTGAACAAGAAAATAAGCAAAAGGCATTAATGGAAAAGCATGGTGCTGATTATTTAAAAGGTTATAATAAAGGGAAAAACTCTGGAGTATATGTAGATATGTTTTTAACATCGTTTATACCAATTCCAAAGTTAAGTGCTATTAAGGGTGGAAAGGACTTATTTAAAGGTGCCAAAGGTGCAAAAGTAGTAAAATATTCAACAAATACTGGAAAAGCAGCTAAAAATGCTGCAACAGGAACAAAAGCATTAAAAACAAATAAAGCATGGTATATTAAACTTGGTGAAAAAATAGTTAAGGGAATAAAGAAATGCATATCTAGAGTTGCAGAAGTTTTTAAAGGCGTTGTAAAAAAAGTAGTAGATAGTAAAATTGGAAAAACAGTAACAAAAATATTTAAATCTAATAAAGGGAAGAGAACAGAGAAAAATTTACCAAAAAACTTAAGAGATATGATAACATTTGACAAAAATGGATATACAAAATCGAATCCTAAAGCTGGTACTGCAATACATAAATGGTGGTGGAAAAATAAACATAATCCTGATAAAAAATTATTTAAGGAATATACAATTTATCGAAAGAAAATTGACTTTCTTGATTATAACAAATATATTGTTTATGAATTAAAACCAAATAATCCTAGAGCAATAGCTTCAGGAAAAAAACAAGCAGCTAAATATGTAAAATTACTTGAGGAAACTGATCCAAGTAGTAAAGGAAAGTGGAAGATAAAAATAAAAACATACTAGATGGGAGAGCAGTAATTATGAATTGTAAAGAAGCAAGGAAAATACTATTTAATTATTTAAAAGAAGAGGGATTTGAAAAAGTAAACGCTAATGAAATGAAAAAAAAATATAATGATAATTTTGTGATAGTTTATTTTCAAAAATCGTCATATGATGAAGATTTTTATATAAGCATTGGATTATATGTTCCTGAGGCAAATAGTTATGATATTTGTAACATAACATATGAAAACTCCGATTTCCATGAGCCACAAATTATTGGACTTATTGAGTGTGAAAAAATAGAAAAAGAGAATTTGAAGAACATTTTTACAAGTATTTCGAAAAAAATAAATAGTGATTTTTTAAATATATCACTATTGGCAAAGAAGGCAAAAAAAGGTTATTTTAATAAATATTCTTATAAAGCAAAACCTGATTTTATAGAATATTTAAAAAATTTAGATATATCAGAAAATAAAGAAAGTATTTTTAAAAAAGCATTCAAAAAATAGTTAATAAAATTTAAAATCAGGAGAAGATAAGTATGAATGATTATGAAATAGGATATTCAAATGGATATCAAGCAGGAATGATTATAGATATTGGATTATGGATGTTGATAGGATATTTAATATCTAAATTTGTTGTAGCAAAAATGTATAAAAGTGAAACAGGAAAAGAGTTACCTAAAAAATACACTACAACAATAATTATTGTTGCAGGATTAGTTAGGGCAATAATTACTATCATGAAGTATTATCATATAAGATAGTATTGTATAAAAATAGATGTTTTGAAAGTAATGCCTTTTATTAAGCATTACTTTTCTAATAACAATAATTTTTAAGAAGTTAGATATAACAATAAACAATTATTTATTTCTGCATTTAATAAAACACTAATATCATTGAAAGCACAATTTCAAATAAAAAAGTAAAAACAAGTTATGCCTATGATATTGAAGCTTTAGTCTATAAAAAGAAAATGAAGAAATAATAATAAAGAGAAAATATATAAAGAGTTATTTATAGTTAAAAGTTATATCAAATTTTACTAGAAATATGCTTTTTCCATCTTGTAAAAGACAGTCAAGTGTGATATTATTCTAGTGTATTAAAAATTTAATATATGTTTTATCATATATGCATAGTAATATGGATTATGCGTTTCTACCAGTCAACCGTAAATTGACGGACTATGATGAAAGTTATGCTTTTTTTTGTTTTAAAAGTATGTACTTTTGTCGTGCTTCTTAGGAGGATAAGATGAAAAAAGTAAACAAAACAATTAAAATGCAACGTAAATTTGAAAGTTAATAGACATAGTGTGCTTTGTGCGCGCTATTTTTTATTTGTCTAAAAAGTTGCAAGAAAGAGAGAGGGTAAAAAATGAATAAAAGAATTTTTGTTGAAAAAAAGAAAATGTATCAAACAACAGCTCAAGCATTATTAGAGGACTTACAAAAAACGTTAAAGATTGATTCTTTAAAGTCTCTTCGCATCGTTCAAATTTATGATGTATTAAATGTAAATGAAGAAAGCTTAGAAAAAGCAAAGGAAACATTATTTAAAGAAATAGTAACAGATGAATTATCGGAAACATTTGATTATGATAAATACAATTACTTTTGTATTGAAGCACTAGCAGGACAATTTGACCAACGTGCAGATTCAGCTATTAGAGGTTTAATTTTATTAGGTGCTAGTTTTGATGTAGATGTTAAAACATCATTAATTTATATTTTAAATGATGAAGTAAATGAAAATGATAAAAAGAAAATAATAGATTATTTAATTAATCCATTAGAAAATCAATTAAAAGACTTATCATTACCAATAGATCGTCAAATTGATGTAAGCATTAAACCAGTTATAACATTAGATGGATTTATTGATTACAGTGAAAAAGAATTAGAAGAATTTGCTAAAGAACAAGGATTAGCAATGAATATGGCAGATTTACTACATATTCAAACATATTTTAATTCAATTAAGAGAAATCCAACAATTACTGAAGTATTAGCCTTAGATACATATTGGTCTGATCATTGTCGTCATACAACATTTGAAACACATTTAGAAGATATTGATTTTAGTAAAAGTAATATTGCTGATGAGATTGCAAAAGCGTATGAAATTTATAAAGAATTACGCCAAGCAACTAAACGTGAAGAAAAGCCGATGACATTAATGGATATGGCAAGTATCGAAGCTAAATATCAAAAACAAGAAGGTAGTCTTGATGATATGGAAATTAGTGAAGAAGTTAATGCTTGTAGTATTGAAATAGATGTTGATGTTGATGGTATAGATGAAAGATGGTTATTAATGTATAAAAATGAAACACATAATCATCCAACAGAAATTGAACCATACGGAGGAGCTTCAACATGTGTTGGTGGAGCAATTCGTGATCCACTTTCAGGAAGAGCATATGTTTATCAAGCAATGAGAATTACAGGTGCTGGAGATGTAACAATGCCAATTGAACAAACAAGAGATGGTAAATTACCACAAAAAGTAATTGCTCAAAAAGCAGCTGCAGGTAATAGTTCATATGGAAATCAAATCGGTGTTCCAGATACATATATTAGAGAATTATATCATCCAGGGTATGTAGCAAAAAGAATGGAATTAGGAGCTGTTGTTGGTGCTGTTAAAAAAGCAGATGTAGTTAGAGAAACACCACAACCAGGCGATTATGTAGTAATGTTAGGTGCTCCAACAGGACGTGATGGTGTAGGTGGTGCAACTGGATCATCAAAAGTACAAGATGCTAATGCTTTAGAAGAAGCAATGAGTGAAGTACAAAAAGGAAATGCACCAGAAGAAAGAAAATTACAACGTCTATTTAGAAATCCAGATGTTACAAAATTAATTAAAAAAGCTAATGACTTAGGAGCTGGTGGAGTAAGTGTTGCTATTGGTGAATTAGCTGATGGTGTAGCAATTGACTTAAATGCTTTACCAACAAAATATGCTGGATTAAATGGTACAGATTTAGCTTTATCAGAATCACAAGAGCGTATGGTTGTAGTAATCAATGCAAAAGATTTTGATAAATTTAATGATTTAGCAATCCAAGAAAATGTTGTTGCAGTTAAAGTAGCTGAAGTAACAGATAGAAATAAATTAGAAATGGTATGGAATGATCAAAAAATAATTGATATTGACCGTGATTTCTTAAACACTAATGGTATTCCACAAAAAATTGCTCCAATTATTGAAAGTAGTAATGAAAAAACACCATTTAGTAGTGAAAAATATGTAAAAAATAATAGTTTTAAAGAAAGTTTAGAATCATTAGTTAAAGAATTAAACTTCTCATCACAACAATCTTTAGCAGGTATTTTTGATGGAACAGTTGGTCGTACAACAGTTCTTGGAAAATATGGTGGTAAATATCAAGCAACACCATCAGAAGTATCAGTTCAAAAAATTCCTGTCTTAAATGGAAAAACAAATACAGCAAGTATGTTAGCTTATGGTTGTAGTCCTGAAATTGGAATGTATGAACCATTCTATGCAGGATCATATTCAATTATTGAAGCCATAGCAAGATTAATTGCTTCAGGAGCAACTTGGAATAAAGCACGTTTATCATTACAAGAGTTCTTTGAAAGAGTAACAAATGATCGCAATAAATTTGGTAAACCAGTTGCTGCTTTATTAGGAGCTTTACATACACAACGTGAATTAGAATTACCAGCATTAGGTGGAAAAGATAGTATGAGTGGAACTTTTGAAGAATTAAGTGTTCCACCAACAATGGTTGCTTTTGCAATCACAACAACAAAAACTAATCAAATCATTTCACCTGAATTTAAAAATGAAAATGAAAATGTTTATGTTTTATTACCAACTAAAAGTGAAAAAGTTGATTATACTACATTAAAAAATAATTTTAATTTAATGAATAAGTTACAAAGAGAAAATGGTGTTAATGCATGTATTTCAATTAAAGATGGTGGAATTGCATATGCATTAGCAAACATGGCTTATGGTAATAATATTGGATTAAAAATGGATACTAATTTAAGTGTTGATGATTTATTCTATCCATACTATGGAGGATTTGTCTTTACATCACCAAATGAAATAAAAGCAGAAAATGTAATGTATCTTGGTAAAACACAAAAAGATGTAATTGAATATAATAATGAAGCAATTGATATTAAAGCATTATTAACTTCATCACAAGAAGTTTTAGCAGAAATTTATCCAACAACATATACACATAAAGATGGACAAGAATCAACAAGCTTTAAGTTTGAAGATTTAAAAGTAGGTAAAACAAATCCAGTTACACCAGCAACTTACTCATTTGATGCAGTAGAAAAACCAGTTGTTTATATTCCAGCATTCATGGGAACAAACTGTGAGTATGATGTTCAAAAAGGATTTGAAAAAGCAGGAGCAATTACTAACTTAATTCCGTTTGTTGACTTAAACGAAGAAGAAATCGAAAAAAGTATTGATAAAATGGTAGAAGCATTAGACAATGCTCATATCTTTGCATTAAGTGGAGGATTTTCTGCAGGAGATGAACCAGATGGTAGTGGTAAATATATTGTTAATGTTTTATTAAATGATAAAATTCAAGCAGCGATTAATCGTTTTATTGAAAGAGAAGGTTTAATCATTGGAATTTGTAATGGATTCCAAGTATTAGTTAAATGTGGTTTATTACCATATGGAAAAATTGGTCAAATTGATGAAAATATGCCAACATTATTCTTAAATGAAAGAGGAAAACATGTTGATCGCTTTGTTGATACAAAAATTGTTAATTCAAACTCACCTTGGTTATCAAAAGTAGAACTTAATGGAGTGTATAAAGTAGCTATTTCACATGGTGAAGGTAAGTTTATGGCTAGCAATGAAACACTTACAAAATTATTTGAAAATAATCAAGTTATTAGTCAATATGTAGATTATGATGGAAATCCAAGTATGGATTATCGTTTTAATCCAAATGGTTCGTTTGCAGCAATTGAAGGTCTTGTTAGTCCTGATGGAAGAATTCTTGGAAAAATGGGACATGGTGAACGTTATGAAGAGGGTAACTATCAAAACATTGTTGGAAATAAAGAACAACAAATCTTTGAAAGCGCAGTAGCGTATTTCACAAAAAAATAAAGGGTGACTTAAATGTTTGATATAAAAGGATTGAATGAAGAATGTGGTGTTTTTGCAGTATCTAACAACAAAAATGCTATTACATTAAGTTATTATGGATTACATTGTTTACAGCATCGTGGACAAGAAGGAGCTGGAATTGCTTTTCGAAAAGATAACGATATTGATGTTGTTAAAGGAAAAGGACTAGTTGCTGATGTTTTAACAAGTGAAGTAATTGCTAGTAATTCTAGTACTGAAGCTATTGCTCATGTTCGTTATGCAACAGAGGGTGGACTTGGTTTAGCAAACGTTCAACCATTTAGTTTTAAATTTTTTGATGAAAGCATTGCTCTAGCTCATAATGGACACATTGGAAATGCCAAGTTATTAAAAAGAAATTTAGAGGCTAAAGGAAGTGTTTTCTCAAGCACATCTGATAGTGAAATTCTAATTCATTTATTAAGAAATGAAAGTGGAAGTTTTCATGAACGTTTAGTTAGTTCATTAATTAAATTAGATGGTGCTTTTGCCTATGTAATGTTACATAATAGTGGTTTATATGGGATAAGAGATCGTCATGGTTTAAGACCACTATCAATTGGTCAACTTGAAGATGACAGTTATGTTTTAACATCAGAAACTTGTGTTTTTAGTGTTATTGGAGCCAAGTTTATTAGAGATGTTGAACCAGGTGAAATAGTTAGAATTTATGAAGGTCAAATTGAATCTTCATTCTATGCAAAAGATACATCACAAAATATGTGTTTAATGGAATATGTCTATTTTTCAAGACCAGATAGTTCATTAGATGGAACAAATGTTCATTTTGCTCGAAAATTGAGTGGTAAAATTTTAGCTCAAGAATCTGGAATAGATGCTGATATTGTGGTTGGGGTACCTGATTCAAGTACCTCAGCAGCAATTGGTTATGCAGAAGCAACAGGTATTCCATATGAAATGGGATTAATTAAAAATAGATATGTTGGACGTACATTCATTCAACCAACACAGGAACTTCGTGAAAAAGGTGTTAGAATGAAGTTATCGGCTGTTAGTGAAATAGTTGGTGGCAAACGAATAGTGTTAATTGATGATTCAATTGTTCGTGGTACAACTTCAAAAAGAATAGTGCAGTTATTAAAAGAAGCAGGAGCAAAAGAAGTTCATGTTCGTATTGCCTCACCTGCAATTAAATATCCATGCTATTATGGAGTTGATATTTCAACATACGAAGAATTGATTAGTAATCGTTTAAATGTTGAAGAATTAGCCGAATTTATTAAAGCTGATTCATTGGCCTTTTTAAGTTTAGAAGGTTTAGAAAATGCTTTATTAACAACCAAATATGGAAAAGAATGTAAATGTGATCAAGAAACTAGATATTGCACAGCTTGTTTTAATGGAAATTATGTAACAAGTCTTTATGAATCAGTTGAATGTTTTAATATTGATAAAAAGAAATTTTAGGAGGAACTAGTTATGAAAGTAGCAATCATTATGGGATCAAACAGTGATTATGAAGTAATGAAAAAAGCAGAAGATATGTTAAAAGATTTTAATATTGCTTATGAAACAAAAGTAGTTTCAGCACATCGAACACCAAAAATGATGTTTGATTTTGCAACTAATGCTTATGATAATGGATTTAATGTCATCATTGCAGGAGCAGGAGGAGCAGCACATTTACCAGGAATGGTAGCTTCTTTAACATGTTTACCTGTAATTGGAGTTCCAATTAAATTAAAAGCTTTAGAAGGACTTGATTCGTTGTTATCAATTGTTCAAATGCCAAATGGTATTCCAGTTGCTACAATGGGAATTAACCAAGCTGGAAATGCTGCTTTACATGCAATATCAATAATTGCTAGTTCTAATCAAGAAGTGTATCAAAAATTAAAGGATTATCGTGCATCTCTTGAGCAAAAAGTAAAAGAAATGGAATTGAAATAATGAAAACAATAGGTATTATTGGTGGTGGACAACTAGGAATGTTTTTAGCAATCGCTGCTTATGAAATGGGCTATGAAACAATAGTTTATGATTGTAAAGAAGATTGTTGTGCTAAAAATATCGCAAGCAAATTTGTATTAGGTAGTTTTGATGATGAACAAAAATTAGAGTCATTTGCTAAAGAGTGTGATGTTATTACCTACGAATTTGAAAATATTAATAGTGATTTAGTAAAAAAACTTAGTTTAAAGTATCCAATTGTTCAAACTGAAAAACCATTAGTTTTATCAAGTTCTCGCTTAAATGAAAGAAAAATGGCTAATAAGTTAAATATTAATCAACCTAAATGGCAATTCATTGAAAGTAAAGAAGATATAAAAAATATTGAAATAACATATCCTTACTTATTAAAATCAGATTCACTTGGTTATGATGGTAAAGGTCAATATATGATTAATTGTGAAAGTGATTTAGATAAGGTTGTTTTTGATAATGTGGTATATCTTGCTGAAAAGAAAATTGATTTTGATTATGAATTAAGTATTATAGCTTGTCGTTCAATAAATGATGAGATAATTATCTATGAACCATTTGTTAATGATCATCACAAGGGCATCTTAAATATTACTTTAATTCAACAAGCAATCAAACCAGAAATTTTAAAGCAAGCAAATCAAGCTATTGAAAAAATAATGGCTGATGAAAATATTTATGGTATTTTATGTTGTGAGTTTTTCATCAAAGATAATAAAATCTATTTTAATGAAATGGCTCCACGTCCTCATAATAGTGGGCATATTACTATGGATACTCATTATATTTCACAATATGAAAATCATTTAAGAGCTATTTTAGGATTACCACTAGGAACAACAAAAATAAAATGTTCAGGTTTCATGGTTAATGTTTTAGGACAAGATGTTGATAAAACAAAAGAATTTGTGCAAAAACATGGTAGTGTTTGTAAATATTATGATTATCATAAAGAAGCTAAATATAATAGAAAAGTAGGTCATTTAATTGTTTTTGATGATGATTACTTAAAATATTTTAAAGAAACTTGGAAATAGGAGGTCTTTGAATGGAAAAAGAAAATATTATTTATGAGGGTAAAGCAAAATATATTTTAGAAACAGCAAACCCTAATGAAATAATAGTTAAATATAAAGATGATGCAACAGCATTTAATGGTGTAAAAAAAGCAAAGATAGAAAATAAAGGTATTCTTAATAATAAGATAACTGTTATTATATATAATTATTTAATGGAAAATAAAATTGATACTCATTTAATTAAAATGGCTGATGAAAGAAGTCAATTATGTAAAAAAGTAACAATCTTCCCTATAGAATTCATTTGTCGTAATGTGGTTGCTGGTGCAATGGCAAAGCGATTAGGATTAGAAGAAGGTATGAAGTTAAGTGAGCCAGTTTTAGAAATAAGTTATAAAAATGATCGATTAAATGATCCACTTTTAAATGATGCACATGCTTATGCATTAAAAATTATAAACAAAGAACAATTAGAGTATTGTTATAACCAAGTATTAAAAATAAATGAATTATTAATTGATTTATTTAATAGAATGGATATTACTTTAATTGATTTTAAAGTAGAATTTGGATTAGATAAAGATGGAAAGATTTTATTGGCCGATGAGTTTAGTCCTGATAATTGTCGTTTATGGGAAACTAAAACAGGTCGTAAATTAGATAAAGATGTCTTTAGAAGAGATCTTGGAGATATAACGGATACATATCAATTAGTATTAAGTAAATTAGAAGCACTAAATTTATAAGATAGGTGAGATATAGATGAAAGATAATAAATATAGTGAAGCAGGAGTTAATGTTGAAGCTGGTTATGAAAGTGTTGAATTAATTAAAAAACATGTTGCTTCAACTAATAATATAGGAACTGTTTCAGGATTAGGTGGTTTTGGAGCTTTATTTGATTTTCAAAAGTATAACTACAAAAATCCAATGTTAGTTGCTGGTACAGATGGAGTAGGAACTAAATTGGAAATTGCTAAAGAAATGGAAGTATTTGATACAATTGGTATTGATTTAGTAGCAATGTGTGTTAATGATATTGTAACAATTGGAGCTAAGCCATTATTCTTTTTAGATTATATTGCAGTAGATGTGAATCGTCCAACTAAAATTGAAAAAATAGTTGAAGGAATTTGTGCAGGTCTTAGAATGTGTGATTGTGCTTTAATTGGTGGGGAAACTGCTGAGATGCCAGGAGTTTACCATAAAGATGGTTTTGATTTAGCTGGCTTTGTTACTGGTATTGTTGAAAAAGATCAGGTTATTAATGCTGATGATGTTTGTGAAAATCAAGTTATTATTGGAGTTGCTTCAAGTGGTATTCACTCAAATGGTTATAGCTTAGTTAGAAAAATTATTAAAGATAATAATTTAGATTTAAATAAGGTTTATCCTGAATTAGATGAGAATAAAACTTTAGGCGAGGTTGTTTTAACACCTACTAAAATTTATGTTAATGAAACATTAGATTTAATAAATGAGATTGATGTAAAAGGAATTGTTCATATTACTGGTGGTGGTTTTTATGAAAATGTTAAACGAATTACTGGTGATTATGGTGCTATTATTGAACAAGATAAGTTAGATATTTTACCAATATTTAAATTTTTACAAGAAAAAGGTAACCTTGAGTTTAATGAAATGTTTGGTTATTTTAATATGGGTATTGGAATGATGTATATTGTTGATGAAAAAGATGTGGCTAAAACATTGGAAGTTTTAGGTGATGCTAAAGTTATTGGTAAAGTTAGCAATGATGGAGAAATTAAGATATGTTAAAAAATGTAGCTGTTTTTGCGAGTGGAAATGGAAGTAATTTTCAAGCAATTATTGATGCAATGAATAATAAGGAATTGGCTATTTCAATAAAAATACTAGTTTGTAATAATGATGATGCTTATGCAATTAATAGAGCGATTGAAAATGATATAGATGTTATTTTAATTGATTATAAAAAATATTCTAGTTATGAAATTGAAAGTATGTTGGTTGCTAAACTTAAAGAGCTAAAAATAGATTATATTTTATTAGCTGGCTTTATGCGTAAACTAACACCTTTGTTTATTTCATCATATCGTAATAGAATAATTAATATTCACCCTTCATTACTTCCAAAATATAAAGGATTGCATGCAATTGAACAAGCTTTAGATAATGGTGATAATGAAATAGGTGTAAGTGTTCATTTTGTTGATGAAAAATTAGACAATGGTCCAATTATTATTCAAGATAGTGTGGATATTAAAGGTTTATCAAGTGATGATATGTATGAGAAAATTCATAAACTTGAACATGTTTTATATGTTAAAGCGATAAAAAAAGTATTGGAGGAAGCATAATGTTTAATAAAAATGCCTTGATTAGTGTAACTGATAAAAATAATTTAGCTTTTTTAGTAAGTAGTCTTATTGAAAATAACTACAATATTATTGCAACTACTTCAACTGCTAAGGCTATTAAGGATTTGGGTTATGAGTGTCAATTAGTTGAAGATATTACTGATTTTCCAGAAATGCTTGGTGGTCGTGTTAAAACATTACAACCACAAGTCCATGGTGGAATACTTGCTGATCTTTCTAATGAGGATCATCTAAATGATTTAAAAGAGTATAAAATTGAGCCTATTACTTTAGTAGTCTGTAATTTATATCCGTTTGAACAAGTTTTAGAGGATGAAATTAATAGACATGAGAATGTTCTTAAAAATAATGTCAACTCAATGGAAATTATAGAATCAGCTGCTCAAATGAATAGTAACCTTATTGAAAATATTGATATTGGTGGTGTTACTTTAATTAGAGCTGCTTCTAAAAATTATAAACATGTTAGTTTATTATGTAGTCCAGATGATTATCCTGAGTTTGTTAGTAAATTGAACGATGATAGTATTACTTTAGAGTATCGTAAGGATTTAGCGGCAAAGGGATTTATTCACACTGCAAATTATGATAGTATGATTGCTAATTATTTTATGGGAAGTAAAGAAGAGATGCCTCAATTATTAGTTAGTGCACCTTTAAATAAGAAACTTCGTTATGGTGAAAATCCTTATCAAGAGGCGTTTTATTTTGAAAGTGAAAATGATGTTCCTTATAGTATTAATACTTCTAAAATTATTCAAGGAAAAGAATTATCTTATAATAATTTATTAGATATTGATGCTGCATACCATGCGATTTATGAGTTTGATAAGCCTTGTGCTATTGCTTTAAAGCACAATACACCATGTGGAGTTGGTTTTGACAATGATATTTTAAAAGCTTATGAGAAATGCTTTGTTAATGATCCAGTTAGTATTTTTGGTGGTATTGTTATATTAAATCGAATGGTTAATGAGGATTTAGCACTTAATTTAAGTGAAATCTTTTTAGAAATAATAATTGCTCCTGATTATAGTCAAGAGGCGCTTGATGTTTTTAGTAAAAAGAAAAATTTAAGGGTTATAAAAGGTGATTTTAATAAAGAAAAATACTATGATTTCCAACTGAAAAGCATTACTGGTGGATATTTGTATCAACGTGCTAAAGAAGAGATTTTAAATTTTGAAGTTGTAAGTGAAAAAACAATTAATGATGATGTTGAAGAGAAACTTATTAATTTATTTAAGGTTGTTAAAAATGTTAAATCAAATGCGATTGTTATTGGACAAGGTGATGTTGTCTTAGGTATTAGTGGTGGAATGGTTTCACGAGTTGATGCTTGTGAGTTTGCTTTGAGTAAAGCAATTAAAAATGAAGCATATAATAAAAATGAACCTCTTTTACTAGCTAGTGATGGTTTCTTTCCATTCAATGATATTGTTGATTTAGCAAAGCAATATAATATTGAATACATCATTCAACCAGGTGGCAGTATTAATGATGAAAAATTAATAAAAGCTTGTAATGAAGAAAATATTGCAATGGCTTTTACAAATATTAGATATTTTAAACATTAGGGGGGAGAAAATGAAAGTATTAGTTATTGGAAATGGTGGTCGTGAACATGCGATTGTTGATAAAGTTAGTCAATCGCCTTTAGTTGATGAATTGTTCATTGCTCCAGGTAATTATGGAATTGCTAAACAGGCTAAGCAAGTAGATATTGCTGTTGATGATAATGAAAAGATTGTTGATTTTGCAAAAGAAAATGAAATTGATTTAGTTATTGTTGGTCCTGAAGCTGCACTAATAAAAGGTGTAAGTGATGATTTAGAAAAGGCTGGTATTTTAGTTTTAGGGCCTAGAAAAAAGGCTGCTCAAATTGAATCAAGTAAAGAGTATGCTAAAAAGATTATGGCTAAATATAATATTCCTACTGCAAAATACCAAAGCTTTAAAGATTTTGATAAAGCTGTAAAATACTTAAAAGAGTTTAATAAATATCCAGTTGTTATTAAGTACGATGGATTAGCTGCTGGTAAGGGTGTTTATATTTTAGATAATGAGAGTGATGCAATAGATATTTTAAAATCTTTATTGGTTGATAAAACTTTAGGTGATGCTGGTTTAATTATTGAAGAGTTTTTAGATGGCGATGAGTTTACTGTTTTATCGTTAGTTAAAGGTAAAAAAGTTTATCCATTTCAATCGGCTCGTGATTTTAAAAGAGTATTTGATAATGATGAGGGTTTAAATACAGGTGGAATGGGTACAATTTGTCCTTATCACAATGTTGATAAAATTACGATGTCAGAAGCTGTTAATATTTTAAAACAAACTGCTGTTGCCTTAGTTGAAGAAGATAATTCTTTTACTGGAGTTTTATATGGTGGTTTCATTAAAACTAATGAGGGTGTAAAGGTTATTGAATATAATGCGAGATTTGGTGATCCTGAAACTCAATGTGTTTTAAATAACTTAAAAAGTGATTTAGTTCAAAATATTTTGGATTTACTAAATGATAATGAGGTTGAATTAGAGTTTAAAGATCAAGTAAGTGTGGGCGTTGTTTTAAGTGCTCCTGGATATCCTGAAGAATATCATAAGGGAATTGATTTAAATGAATATTTAAAATTGCCTTTTAAAGTGTTGCACATGCAAAGTAAATTAGAGAATGATAAGGTTGTTAGTGCTGGTGGTCGTGTCTTATTTATTTTAAATGAGGGTAGTACAAGTAAAAATGGCTTTGATAAAATATATTCTGAGTTAGCTAAAATAAAAGATCATGTTTTACATTATCGAAAAGATTTAGGAAAATATTAAAAGTAGGTTAATAAAACTTAGAAACATTTCAAATAAATTTAAAAAAGCATTTTTTCATTAATTGAAATCATGCTTTTATGGTTCTATAATATCTGATGGGGGGTAATACTTCCATCAGTTTTTGTTTCTATTTAAAAAACATATAATCACGTGGTATAATTAATTCGCCAAAA
>JARXZD010000004.1 GCA_029893765.1 Bacilli bacterium PM5-9 | reverse complement strand
GATAGAGTACATTCAACACTTGGATATCAATCCCCAGTTGAATATAGAGTAAATGATTCCTTATAATAATTGTCCATTAAAGTGTTGACAGTCCATTAAAGATGAAAAAAGAAATATAGTATCTAAACTAAATTTCTTTTAAATATATAACTTAAGTTTGTTAGGTAATTAGGATAAAAAATATTTTCTAATTATTTTATTTCTTTATTTTATTAAAATATGTATTTGCAAGAATATCTTTTGCAACTAACATTGCATCCTCATCAGAATAATTATATTCACTAGCAATATCATCGAAAATATCATTAAATACTTTTGAATATTTTTCAATATTAACCCTTTGTTTATATTCAGATAAAACAGGATAAATCTTTGACCATTCAACAGTAATGTTATCATTAGTGCTTTTTATATTAGGCTGTTTTTCAATAGATAACTCATCATCTAATAAGTAATCACAAGATATTTCTAAAAAGCTTGCAATCATAGGTAATTTTGAAATTTGTGGATAAGCAAGATTTGCCTCCCATTTAGAAATAGTTTGCCTACTAACATTTAATAAATCAGCTAGCTGTTCTTGAGTATAGTTTAAATTAATTCTTTGTTTTGCTAATTTTTCACCAAATAATTTCATATTTATCATCCTTTCTTTGAATTAATTATATAAAATATTATGGTATAAATACACCAACTATTACTAGCTTATCGCAACCATAAGTTACTTTTTATTATAGACCTTTATATCCGTAGTTGAGCATCTTAGGATTATTTAAGTAATAATCAATTTCTTGAAGCAATCTATTTTTATCATTAGGTAAAGTGCCTTTTAAATTAATATAATTTGAAACATGCGAACTACTAAAAATACAATTTGTTAGATTAAGATTAGATACTATTGTTTTTACTTCTTCAACAGTTTGTAAAGGGGATATTATTAAAAACTCTTTGTTTTGAACTTGTTGATATAATTTTGTAGAAGGTTCAACCATTAATGATAATAAGCCAAAGTAATTAGGGTCAATTTCATTAATTAATTTTGCACTTGCTAAAGCGTGTTCATTAAATAATTCTTGACCACCTAAACCAGAGATAATCATTACGCTTAACTTCATTTTTGCTTCTTTAGCTTTTTTGCTTGCTAAAACCATATCTTTTGCACTTATTCCTTTATTAACTCTTTTAAGAACCTCATCACTACCAGATTCAGCTCCTAAATAAAGTAAAGTTAATCCATTATCATATAATTCTTTAAGCTCACTAATACTTTTTCTTTCAACATCTTGAAATGTAGCGTAGCTTGAAACTTGGCGACAATTAGGAAAATTATTTTTTATTTCTTTTAAAATTTCAACTAAAATTTTATTTGGTAGCACTAATGCATCACCATCACACAAGAATACTTTTTCAACAATCATTTTATTTTGAAAAGATTGAATATCTTCAATGATATTAGAAAGTTCTCTAATTCTAAATTTTTTATCTTTATACATCGAACAAAAAGTACATTCATTATGTGAACATCCTATTGTAACTTGAAGTAATAAGCTATATGCTTCGCTAGGTGGACGAAAAATCGCTCCTTCATAATTCATTTTAACCATCCTTATCAAAAGAAAATAGAAGCATAACTCCTATTTTTCTTTAATTATTTATTTTTTTTATATTCCTCAATCGCATCACTAATTGATTGTATTTTATTTTCCAAATCAACTTGTTGTTTAACATAAACAATTATTTTTTCATAATCATCATCAGTTGGAAAATTGTCATCTTCATAAATAGCTGTTGCGATTTCTGCAAATGGATGATCCATTTTTGCAAAACCTTGAATCCAATCTTTGAATGTCATTTTACTCACCTCTATTCTTTTTAATTTTGTATCTTAACTTCATTATACATTTAAAAAAGTTATTTACAAGCTTTTGGCTTTTTTGAACCTAAGCTCTTACCATTAGCATACCATTTTTTATTTTTCTTATTCTTTTTTGCCTTATGCCAATGACTTTTATGTTTTCCATACCATTTACCTTTACACTTCATAACAGTATTTTGTTTAAGCATTCCTGATGTTGCATCTAAGTCAGTAGTATTAGTTGTTGTTAGAATTGAAAAACTAAATGTTAAAGCAAGTAGAATAGTTAATATCTTTTTTTTCATAATGTTCTCCTTATTATTTTAATATCTTATTTTTTTATTAACTTAAGTATATCATTGTTTTAAAAAATAGACAATAGGTCAATTTTTGATTTATTTTTATTTATATATATTATTCATATACTAGATAAATTACCTTTTAATTAGATAAAACAAATATCTTAACATACGTATTTTTTGTTGAAAAAAGATGAATAAAGGGTATAAATTAATTAGAAAATATTGTTGTTGACACATTTAAATTTGTGTTGTATAATTTAGATGGAAGTACACAGGATATCTGTTCGTACGATACGGTAACAAGCGCTAAAAGTGATTTTTGTTACCTTTTTTTATTGAAGAGGAGGCATTATAGATGCTAAAAAAGTATGATGTAGTTGTGATAGGTGCAGGTCCAGCAGGTATATTCACCTGTTATGAGTTGCACAAAGAAAACAAGGACTTAAAAGTATTGTTGATTGATAAAGGACATAACATTAATGATCGACAATGTCCTATTCTTCAAAAGAAAATTGAAAAATGTCCTGAAAGAACAGTTGGAAATGAAACCATAGTAGGTTGTAATCCAGCATGTTCAATTACGGCAGGATTTGGTGGAGCAGGAGCATATAGTGATGGTAAGTTTAATGTTACTAGTGAATTTGGTGGCTGGATGATGGATTATTTACCAAATGAAAAAGTTGAAGAGCTAATCGAATATGTTGATTCAATTAACTTAGAACATGGAGCAACCACAAGTATTACTGATCCAACTACTAATCAAGTAAAAGAAATAGAAAAAAAAGGTTGGGCTGTTGGTCTAAAATTACTTAGAGCAAAAGTAAGACATTTAGGAACAGAACAAAACCTAGAAATTTTAAAAGATATTAATAAATATTTAAGTGATAAAATTGATTATTCATTTAAAACTAAAGTCGAAGATATTATGGTATCTGACAACAAAATCAATGGTGTTATTTTAAGTGATGGAACAAAAATTGAAGCAGATTATGTTGTAATGGCACCTGGTCGTGATGGTTCAAAATGGATGAGTAAAGTTTTAAGCAATCATGGTGTTGAGATGTTCAATAATCAAGTAGATATTGGTGTTAGGGTAGAAACTAGCGATATTATAATGGAAGAAATAAATGAAAACTTATATGAAGGTAAATTTATTTTCCATACTTCAGTTGGAACAACTGTTAGAACGTTTTGTTCTAATCCTAGCGGACATGTAGTTATTGAAAACCATAGTGGAACAATGCTTGCAAATGGTCATGCTTATAAAGATCCAAAACTAGGTTCAAGAAACACTAACTTTGCTTTATTAGTTTCTCATGTTTTTGATCATCCATTTAATCAACCTAATGAGTTTGCTACTCAAGTAAGTGATCTTGCTAATAAATTAAGTAATGGTAGTATTATCGTTCAAAAATATGGTGATATTTTAAGGGGACGTCGTACTACTGAAAAAAGGTTAAAAGAAGGGTATATTATTCCAACTCTTAAAGAAGCAGTGCCAGGAGATTTAGGATTAGTTTTACCATATAATACAATGAAATCATTAATAGAAATGATGCATGCTTTAGATCATGTAACACCAGGAATTGCTAATGAACATACATTGTTTTATGGAGTTGAAGCTAAGTTTTATTCATCAAGACCACAAGTTAATGAGTTTTTTGAAGGTAAGATAAATAATTTATATTTTGCTGGTGATGGTGCAGGTTTAACACGAGGATTAGCTCAAGCAGGTGCAAATGGAGTTTGGGTTGCTCGATCAATTATAAAAAAAATAAAAGGAGATAAATAAAATGACAAAAAATATTGTTGTAGTAGGTACTCAATGGGGCGATGAAGGTAAAGGAAAAATCACTGATTATTTAGGATCAAGTGCAGATGTTATTGTACGTTTTCAAGGTGGAAACAATGCAGGACATACAATTGTTTTTGATGGAAAAAAATATGCTTTACATTTAATTCCATCTGGTATTTTTAACCAAGATAAAATAAATATTATGGGAAATGGAATGGTTGTAAATCCAATTGCTTTTAAAGAAGAAGTAGAAAAACTACATAGCTCACAAATTAAAACAGATAATTTATTTGTATCTGATCGTGCTCATGTTACACTATCATATCATATTGCTTTAGATGTTTTACAAGAAAAAATAAAAGGTGATGATAAAGTAGGAACAACTTCAAAAGGAATTGGTCCAACATATACTGATAAATACAATCGTATTGGAATTAGAATTTGTGATTTTATTGATAATGAAACTTTTAAAAGAAAGTTAGAAACAAATATTAAAATGCATAACATTATGTTTGCTGCTTATGATATGCCTTTATTTGATGCTAAAAAGGTATATGATGAATATCAAGAGTATGTAGAATATATTAAACCATATGTATGTGATACTTCTAAATTATTAGATGAACAATATAATAAGGATAAAAAAATCCTTTTTGAAGGAGCACAAGGAGCATTATTAGATGTTGAACATGGTACATATCCATTTGTAACAAGTTCTACTCCAACAGCAGCAGGTGTTGCTACTGGTGCTGGATTTGGACCAAATAAAATTGAAAAAGCTTTAGGAATTGTTAAAGCATATTCAACAAGAGTTGGTTCAGGTGCTTTTGTTTCGGAAATTGATGATGAAATAGCTCATTATATTCGTGAAAGAGGTCATGAGTATGGTACAACAACTGGTCGAGCAAGAAGAATCGGATGGTTTGATAGTGTAGTAATCAATCATACAAGAAGAGTAAGTGGATTAACTGATTTATCTATTATGTTACTAGATGTTTTATCTGGTTTAGATGAATTAAAAATATGTACTCATTATATTTTAAATGGTGAAAAAATAGATTATATCCCAGCACTAATCACTGACTTAGAAAAATGCGAGCCAGTATTTGAAACATTACCTGGATTTAAAGAGGATATTACTTCTTGTACTAGTTTTGATGAATTACCAATGAATGCTAAAAAATATTTAAAAAGAATTGAAGAATTAACTGATGTTAAAATATCATTAGTATCAGTTGGTCCTGATCGTAAGCAAACATTAGAAGTTAATGAAATGTGGTAATTATGTCTGAAGAAAAAATAGAACAAAATGATGATTTAGATACAGAAGTAAATTATTCTTATGGAAAACCAAAGTTATTTAATAGTAAAAAAGGCGAAAAAAAGACAGCTTTTGTTTCTGGTTTTATATCTTTTATTTTTCTTATTTTATTTTTATTTATTGCATATTTAATACAACTTATTTAAGTTGTATAAATATGCTTTTTAAATTTCATAATATTTATTTATATCTTTATGAAATTGTGTTAAAATATAAAAAAGTCAAAAAAATTGAGGTGTCACAATGAAATTTGATATAAACTTATTAGGTGAGTTTAGTGTTAAAAAAGATGGGGAATTAATAAAATTTCCATTTAAAAAAACAGCAATTCTTTTTGCATATTTAGTTATCTATAAAGAAGCTAATAGAAAAGAAATTGCGGCTTTATTATGGGAGAATGTTGATGAGACAGAAGTTAGAAAAAATTTGAGAAATGCTTTATATACTCTTAGAAAAGTTTTAGATCAAGATATTATTAAAACAGATGGAAATACAAAAATTTATCTAAATCAAGATTATGAGTATAATTGTGATTATTTACAAATAACAAGTTCAAAAAATGCAATTGAAATTGTTTCATTATATGATCATTTTTTAGATAGTCTTAATATTGATAAAATGACTAATTTTAAAAAATGGGTTAATGAAGTTCAAGATAAGCTTTTAAGCATTTATGTTAACGCTTGTGATAAATTAATTATTAAATATAAAGAAGCAAATAAACTTGATGATGCTTTGGAAATGTTGCATCAAAAAGTTAAATATCATAAATATGATGAAGCAGCATATCGAGATATTATGAGAATTTATTTAGAAAAAAATGAGTTTGATAAGGCAATTGAAGCCTATGCAACTATTAATAATACATTAAGTAATAATCTTAAAATAAACTGTGAACAGGATACAATTAAATTATATGAAAAAGTAGTTAATCGAAAATTATCAATGATTAAAACTAGAAATACTAATATTACGAATGAAGAGAATGAAAAAATTCTTAATAAATTAATTGATGCCTATGATAGTTTAATTAAATATAATAAATCATCATTTTTTGTTTTAGATGGAGAACCAGGTGTTGGTAAAACATTCTTGATAAATCGCTTTTTAACTTATGTTAAGAAAGATGTTGAATTATTTAAAATATTTTGTTATGAAAATGATGAAGACTATGTTTTTAGAGGTATTGAGCCTTTTATAACAGAATTATCATTTAGATTTAAAACGTTATCATTTAATGATTTACTAACATTTGCCTTTAAAGATGCTAATAACGCATTTTCACAAGATGAAAGATATACATATTTTGATTTTTATTTTATTAAATTAATGAAAAAGTTATTAGATAATAATAAGATTGTTTTATTAGTAGAGGATACTAATTATTTAGATATTTCATCAAGAATGTTGTTTGATAAACTATGTGAAGCTAATTTAGAAAATTTAATGATTATCTTTACTTATGCTCAAAAAAGTGAACAAAAGAACGAAATTAAATGCACAGAAGAGTTGTATGTAAAAGCATGGAACAAACATGATATTAAACGTTTCTTAATGAAAAAGAATAATGCTAATAAAATTAGTGATGCACAAATAGATGTCATCTATAATAAAACAAAAGGAAATCCTTTTTATATTAGAAATATTTATAAATTTGATAATATTGAAAATGTTACAAAAGAAATGATTTATAGCAAGATTTATGAGTCTTTATCTAATAATGAGCAACATGTTATTGATATACTAGCAGTATTTATAAGATCAACATCATTAAAAAACTTAAAGATAATTGTAACTTTATCAAATTTAGATTTAATTGAAACTTTACGATGTTTAGAAGAAAAAGAGATTATTAGCTCTTATCGTTCTAAACTTGGAATAGTTTATCAAATTTCAAGTGAATTGTTTAAAGAGTTTATTTATAATAATTTAAATAAACATGTAAAAAATCAATTGCATAATACAATCGCCTATAACTTAGAAGCAAACTCAATTGATGTTGAAACACCATTATACCTATATCAAATATTATTAGATCACTTTATTTCATCTAATAATAAAGTAAAAGAGTTAGAATATCGAATTAAATATTATTCAATAAAAAATTATTCAGCTTGTGAGTTGTTTTCAATTGTTGAGATATCATTAATTGATTCATTGTATTTAGATCATGATGATAATTTTGAAACATTATTAGATGAATTAGAAAATGAATTATATGATATTTCAGGAAATAATATTTTCTCATCATCATTTAAAGAAATGTCGATATTATTTTATGTAATGAAAGCTCGTTATTATTTAATGAAAGTAAATAATGAAGAATCAATAAAAGCTATTAATATTTTAATGGGAATTACTGATAATATGGAAGATATAATTAAAAGACATAATACATATTATTTGATGATTTATTATTCAATAAATGCTAATGATTTTGATAATTTGAATTATATTTTAGATAAATTATTAAATTCAATAAGACTATTAGATACCTTTTCAATTGAATATACTAAATCAATGATTACTTATTCAAGATTTAAGGGATATTATTATATGGTAAGTAATAATCCAGATAAAGCAATATATTACCTTAAAAAAGGGTTAACAATCGCAAATAATACAACTTTTAATTTAGATATAACATATAAGGCAAGTATTTATCATTATTTAGGTCAAGTCTATATTGTTCAAAATAAATATAAGGAAGCAATTGATGCCTTTAATCGCTGTTTAAGATTATTAATGAAAGAGAACTTATTAATAGATGCTGTTTTAGTAACAAGAGGATTTTTATCAATTAGTTATTACTTAAATGATGATATTGATAAGGCTTGTGAAAATGCTAAGAATTTTAAAGAATACCAATCGTATAAGAATTTTTATTTAAAAGAAAGGTTGTTTGATTGTTGTTTTGATATTATAATTAATAAAAGATGTCAAGATGATAAACCTATCTTAGATAATAATTTTGATTATCAAATTTTCAAGTTAATATTTGAAAAACATTGTAAAAATTGATATTATATACATAATTTGTTGTTAACATTTCTAATTAAAGGAGATTAAAACATGAGTAAATACGTTCCATATGCAACACGAAAAAGGTTGCCAATTTATTATAAAATTTTAAAAAGCTTACAAAAAAAAGGTGTTGATGCTATAACTTCAACTGAATTATCTAATTTATTGAAGATTGATTCAACAACGATTAGAAGAGATTTTTCAGCAATTGGTAAATTAGGAAAAAAAGGTACTGGATATCCTATTTCATCAATAATTGAAATTTTTGAGAATGAGTTTGATTTAACAAATATGGAGGGTGTTATCTTAATTGGTTTAGGACATCTTGGAAGTGCGGTTGCTAAATACTATGATATTCAAGATAGTGTTAGTTATTTATCACAAATTTATGAAGTTGATGATGAACTAATTGGGACAACTTTTATGGGAGTAGATGTTTTAGATTATAAAAAGATTAATCAATCTATTGATAAAAGTTCGCATATTGCTGTCTTGACTGTTTCTGAGGATAAAGCTCAAGCAATTCTTGATGAATTAGTTGAGTTAGGAATAAAAGGATTTATTAATTTTACTGGAGCTAAAGTATTTTGCGAAGATCCTAATGTTTTAATAAATGATATTGATATTATGCAAGTTGTTCAATCATTAATATATGATTTAAGGACAGGATATTAAAGATTTACTTCTATTCTTTTAGAATAGAAGTTTTTTTTATGTGTCAGTTAGGACGTTTTTATGATATAATACAACAGTTATCTAGAAAAGAGGAAAATAATGCAAGATTTTAAGGAATTTAAATTAAGAGAAGAATTAATTAAGGCATTAGATTTAATTGGTTATGTAAAGCCTACACCAATTCAACAAAAAGCAATTATACCTATTATGGAAAATAAAGATATAATAGCATGTGCACAAACTGGTACTGGTAAAACAGCGGCTTTTTCATTGCCAATATTAAATGATATGGAAAGAAATGGTAATATTCAAGCTTTAATATTAACACCAACTAGGGAGCTAGCATTGCAAATTGATGAAAATATTAGAGAATATAAAAAGTTTCTTAAATTAAAAAGTGTAGTAATTTATGGTGGAGTTAAGCAGGGTAGACAAGTAAGAGCATTGCAACAACAAGCTGATATTTTAATTGCTACTCCTGGTCGTTTACTAGACTTAATTAACCAAAAATATATTGATTTAAAGAATATTGATTATTTTGTTTTAGATGAAGCTGACAATATGTTAGATATGGGATTTATTCATGATATAAGGAAACTGGAGAAAATAATTCCTAAAAAAAGGCAAACTTTACTTTTTTCAGCAACTATGCCACCTGAAATAAAAAAATTGGCTCAAACATTATTAAATAATCCAACTGAAATAAGCGTTGCTCCTGTATCATCAACAGTTGATACAATTAAGCAATCACTATATTATGTTGATAAAAGTAATAAAATTGATTTATTGTTAGATATATTGGATGATAAAAGATATCATTCGACATTGATTTTCACTAGAACAAAACATGGTGCTGATAAACTAGCAAAGAAATTAAAATTACATAAATTTAAAGTTGGTGTTATTCATGGAAGTAAATCTCAAAATAATCGTCAAAGAACTTTAAGTGATTTTAAGGATGGTAAATTTAATACATTGATTGCTACTGATATTGCTGCTAGGGGTTTAGATATTGATGATTTATCTTATGTGATTAATTTTGAAATTCCTAATATTCCAGAAACTTATGTTCATAGAATTGGTAGAACTGGTCGTGTTGGTAAATTGGGTGAAGCTATATCTTTGTGTGCTTTAGATGAAAAGGGATTTATAAAAGATATTCAAAAGTTAATAAAAAAGGATATTGATATTGTAGTTGATCATAATTATCCAATGAAAAACAAAAAAGAAGTTCAAAAAAAGAAAGTAGTTAAATCAAACAAAACTTCTAAAAAGAGCGTAAATAAAGTACATGATAAAAAGAAAGTAGTTAAATCAAATAAACCTGATAAAAGAAAAGGTAACGATACACAAGAAAAAAAGAGAGTAAATAAGCAAGGGAAATTGTTTAATCAAAAAAAGAAAAGTAGTAATACTAACTTTAAGAAAAAGAACAACAAGCGTTAATTGATTTAAATACTTGATTATTAGTTTGATAGTATGGTATAATACATAAGGAAACTTATCATAACTAAAGTATTTGTTATGGCGGAAGGAGCGAGACAATATGAAAAAAGGAATTCATCCAGATTATAAGAGAACTACAGTAACATGTACAACATGTAATAGTACTTTTGAAACTGGTTCAACAGTAGAGGATATTAAAGTTGATACTTGTAGCCAATGTCACCCATTTTATACTGGAAGACAAAGATTTGCTAGTGCTGCAGGACGTGTTGAAAGATTTAAGCAAAAATACAACAAAGAAGATAAATAAGAAAACAGCCATTTGGCTGTTTTTATTTAAAAAAGGAGATTATTATGAAACGATGTTGTTGGGTTAGTGATAATGATAGTACAATGATTGACTATCATGATAATGAATATGGTAAAATGATAACAGATAATAAGTTATTATTTGAATTACTAACACTAGAATTAATGCAAACTGGATTAAGTTGGAAAATTGTTTTGGATAAAAGAGATGCTTTTAGAGTTCGTTTTATGAATTATGAGTTAAATGATTTAATAAAGATGACTGATGTTGATATAATTGAATTGTATGAGGCAAAGGATATTATTAGAAACAAAATGAAAATAAATGCTGTTATTAATAATGCAAAAAATATTGTTGAAAAAGACATTAATTTACATAAATATATAATTGATAATTTTAGTAAATATCAAAGTGATTATAAAAAATGTGCTAAACAATATAAAGATGATGGATTTAAATTTATTGGTCCATCAGTTATTGAATCACTACACAAAGCATTAGGATTAGAAGAAGGTCATGAAAAGGAGTGTTTTAGATATGGGAATGTTATTTGATACGCATGTTCATTTAAATGGTAAGCCATTTATTGAAGATATTGAAAATGTTGTAAAAACTTCACAAAAAAATGGTATTAAAAAAATGGTATGTATTGGATATGATATGCAAAGTAGTTTACTTGCGATTGATTTAGCTTATCGTTTTCCAAATGTTATTTATGCAGCTATTGGTATTCATCCAAATGATTGTAATGATATTAGTGATGATGATTTAAAAAGACTTGAAGCAATGTTAGATGAACCATGTGTTGTTGCACTTGGTGAAATTGGACTTGATTATCATTGGGATACTGTTAAGCCTGAAGTACAAAAAGAATTTTTTATCAAACAAATTGAAATGGCTAAAAGAAAAAACAAGCCAATTATTATTCATAGTCGTGAGGCGACAAAGGATACATATGATATTTTAAAACAACAAGATATTTCTAAAATTGGTGGTGTAATGCATTCTTATTCATCAAGTAATGATATGGCAAAAGAATTTATTAAGTTAAACATGATGATATCAATTTCTGGTGTAATAACTTTTAATAATGCTCGTAGAACAAAAGAGGTTGCTAAAGATATTCCATTGGATAAATTGTTAATTGAAACTGATTGTCCTTATTTAACTCCAGTTCCATATCGTGGTAAAACAAACTATCCTGAGTATACATATTATGTTGCTCAAGAAATTGCGAGTCAAAAAGATATGGATATTGACGGTGTTATTGAACAAACTTATAAAAATGCTTGTCAATTTTTTAAAATTGCTGAATAAACACTATTGAATTAGTGTTTTTTTAATACATTTCTATCTATTTTAAATAAAATTATTTTCGTACATTATTTATGTAATAATTCATCATATTTTTTGCTGGAAAAGGTGAAAATATGTTATAATCTTGGTAGGTGATAAAATGAAAAAAACAATTAGTATTTTTAAAATATTTTTAATGTTAAATATAATGATTTTTATTTGTGGAATGAAAGAAATTAAAGCTGAAGCAAATAAATCTCTTACTTTAAGTGGTGTTAATACAACATGTAATGTTTATGCAAAATCTGATGGTAAACAAGTATTAACATATATTAATCCTTTATATCAAAGGGATGTTCCATTGATTGCTGATACAACAGCAAGCTCTAAATATTATAAAATAATGGTATCGGGTGTTGAAGGTTGGATTTCAAAAACTGGTGCTTGTTTTAAGGGTGGAAATGCAAAGGTTAGAAATGTAAGTGCTATTCCATATTATACATTTAATACTGGTGGTAAGGCTTTATCTGGTTTAGATGTATCTCGTTATCAAGTTGTTGGAAATAAAATGTACTTTGCTTTGGTATATGGTGCAAGTAATATTACATATAATATTGGGTATACTGATGTTCCAAGTGGTTTAGAAAATAATAAAATATATTATTCTTATGATGGTAACTATTTCTATTCAAATTACAATACGATGGTTACTGATTATAAAAATAAAACACGAAAAAATGCTAAGAATGCTAAAAAACCATATTATGATTATTATCAATACTTACCATTAAGAAGTAAGTCAACAATACCTGCTTCAACACTTACAAAAAGATTGTTGCAAAAAGAACCAAAAGCAGGAAATAAAGGGTTTAAGGAAACAAAGAAATTTACTCCGTGTAGTGGTAAATCTTTTACAAGTACATATAGTGGTTATTACTCAATTGTTTATAATCAATCAAGTCTTTTTGTAACTAATCAAAATAAATATAACTTAAATGCCGGAATTATTTATGGAATAATGTTAAATGAGTCGGCAAATGGTACTTCAAATTATGCAAGACATTATAAAAACCTTTTTGGATGGGGTGCTTATGATTCATGTCCAAATGCTGCTAAAAAATATTCTTCTATTTCAAAAGGAATTTCATCATACTATTCAAGTATAACAAGTACTTATGCAAATCCTGCTGAAAATAGAGGTGGACAAGGAACAAACTTAGGAAATAAAAAAGCAGGGTCTAATGTAAAATATGCTTCTGATCCACATTGGGGTTATAAAAATGCTTATAATTATCGAAAAGCTGATGAGTTAGCTGGAAATGTTGATAAAAATACTTATTCAATTGGAATTATTAATAGTGGAAAGAGTGCAACTGATGGTGTTTTAAGTAATGAATATACTAAAGTGTATTCTAAAGCTTCAACATCAAGTTCATCACCATATTATTATGAAAAGAATGGTTCAGCTGTAATTGTTTTAGGAACAAGTGGTTCATTCTATAAAATCCAAAAAGATCAAACTTCAAGTGCAGGAGTGGTTTACATTGAAAAAAGTAAAGTAACTATTGCAAATACAGCTAAAGAGAAAATTGAATATCAAAAAGTTGGAACTGTTCATTATATTTGGGGTAAAAATAATTTAGGTCAACTTGGTAATTCAAAGACTGCTTATGTTAAAGAAGAAAATAAAATTAATCTTAATACTTTATTACCAAAAGGTGAAGTAATTAAAAGTGTTTTAAGATATAATAATACTAATATCTATGTTTTAACTAATGCTGGAAATGTTTATAGTTCTGGTTCAAATTCTAATTCACAAAGATCATATACTTCAAAAGCTAATAAATTTACTAAGGTAAATCCATTCAATGATAAAATAAGTGCTATTCAAGTATCTGGTAATCGATTAAGAATGCAAAGAACAAACAATAAAAATGAATACTATTTTGTTGGAAAAAACTCTATTAATTTAAAAAATAAAAAATTTAATAGAACAACTCTTTATCCTGTTAAAGTTAGATATTCAAAAAATATAATTGTTAAAGGATATTATTATAGTTATAGTAAAGGTAAAGTTAGTGATATTTATAATTATTCAAATAATTTAAGAACTTCTGTTTATTCATATAAATATAATTCACTTAAACAAAAAACATACCAAAAAACTTTAAAATATAGTAAAGGTGTTTTGAAAACAAAATATGAATATTATTTTGTGAATGGTCAAAAGAAATCAACAAGTACTCAAAGTGCTTATCGTTATAAAACTTATTATAAAAAAGGTAAAGCTTACAAATCAGTATCACAAAAATATTCTAAAACAGGTAAATTATCTAAAGCAGTTAAAATAAAAACAAGGAAATAGAATGATTATCATTCTATTTTCATATAGGAGGTCAAAAAATGAAAAGAGATCAACAACAACTAGAAAATACTTGGGATTTAGAAAGAATGTATAATCCTAAAACATTAAGTTATGATATTCAAGAATGTTTTAATATTGTTAAAAAGATTTTAGTTTATAAGGACATTGAATTTGATAAGGATACGATTATTGATGTTTTAAAAATATATTATGAATTATTAATAAAAATTGAAAATATTTATGTGTATTTTTCTCATTTACAAGATACTGATTTTACTAATGATAAAAATATTGCAATCTTTAATAAGGTTAAGGGTGAGTATAATCAAATGATGGTTCAAACATCTTTCCTATTTTCTAAAATTTCAAAAGTTGATAATGAAATATTGAATTCTATTTTAATGGATGATGATTATGTTGATTATCATAAAACAATAGAAAATATTATTCATAATAAAAAGCGTTATCTTAGTGAAAAAGAAGAGAAAATTATTTCTACTTATAATTTAACAAGCTCAGCTGCTTATCAATTATTTAGTGCATTTACAAATTCTGATTTGAAGTTTGATACTATTTTTGATAGTGAAAATAATGAACATGAATTAACAGAAGGGACATATTCAATTTATATTAGAAGTGATGATAGAAAGTTAAGAAAAAATGCTTTTAATTCTTTATTTAATGGTTATTCAAAGTTTAATCAAACTCTTGCGACTAATTATATATCTGAATTAAAAAGTAGTCTAATATCAATGAAAAATAGAAATTATAATAGCACACTTCAACAAGCACTTGAACCAAATAAAATAAATGAACAAATTTATTTTAACTTACTAAATTCAATTGAGGATAATATTGAAATCAATCATGAATATATGAAATTAAGAAAAGATGAAATGAAATTAGATGAATTACATTTATATGATATTTATACAACAATGGTAGCTGACATTGATGAAAAATATGAATATGAACAAGGATGTGATTTAGTTAGAAAAGCACTAAAAGTTTTTCCTGATGAATATCAAGAGGCATTAAATGATGCTTTAACAAATAGATGGATTGATATTTATGAAAATGAAGGTAAAAGAAGTGGTGCATATTCTGGTGGTTCATATTTAAGTGATCCATATATTTTATTAAATTACCATAATGAATTAAATGATGTTTTCACTTTAGCTCATGAGTTAGGTCATTCAATTCATAGTTATTTTTCAAATAAGCATAATCCTTATCAAAATGCTAATTACAAAATATTTATTGCTGAAGTAGCAAGTACTGTTAATGAGTTATTATTAATTAATTATTTATTAGAAAATGAAACAAAACCACAAATAAAAAAATATTTATATAATTATTTATTGGAACAATTTAGAACAACTATGGTTAGACAAACAATGTTTGCTAGATTTGAATTAGAAAGTCATGTTTTAATAGAAGAAAATAAAGAAATAAGCAATGTTGTTTTAAATGATTTGTACTATGATATTAATAAAAAGTATTTTGGCAATGACATTGTTTTAGATGAAGAAATTAAATATGAATGGTCAAGAATACCTCACTTTTATTATAATTATTATGTTTATCAATATGCGACAAGCTTTAGTATTTCATTAAATATTGTAAAAAGAATTTTAATGAAAGAAGAGGGGATTATTGATAAGTATTTAAGCTTTTTAAAAGCAGGAGATTCAGTGTATCCTTTGGAGGCATTAGCTTTAATTGACATTGATTTAACTAATCCTCAAGTATTTAATGAAGCAATGCAAGCATATAATCAAACGATAAGTGATTTTAAAAATGTCAAATTATAATATGATAGTTTCATTTATTAATGATTTAGATTTTGATATTGTTGGCTTTACTACAATAAAGGATAATACTGAATATATAAAAAGAGTAACAAGTAAATATAATCAAGGTATGCTTTATCCAAGAAATAAAATGGATTATCATGATTATGTTGCATTAGATAAATTAATTGATAATCCTAAAACAATTATTTCAGTTGGAATATCATATCATCAAATTCAAGAAATGGAATGTGAAAAATTATTTGGAAAGTATTCTAAAATAAGTTTTGGTATTGATTATCATAAAATTATTTATGAAAAGTTAAAAAAAATTGAAGCTTTTTTAAAAGACAATTATTCAGAAGTGCAATGTTATTTATCTTGTGATAATAAAGTTGTTGATGATAGATACTTTGCATATTTATGTGGAAATGGGTTTTATGGAAAGAATACAATGATAATAAATCAAGAATTTGGTTCTGAAGTTTTTTATGGGACTTTAATTACTAATATAGATATTGATTTTGAAGCAAAAGAAATACTTGAAAGTCAATGTGGTTCTTGTTCTATTTGTGAAAATAATTGTCCAACAAAAAGTTTAAATAATTATTCATTAAATTATAAATCATGTTTATCACATTTAACTCAATCAAAAGCACTAATTAAACCAAGCATAATTAATAATCGTATATTTGGCTGTGATGAATGTAATGATTGTTGTCCTTATAATAGTAAAGTAAAACAATCAAATGCATATCAAATGGAAAATAATTGTCTTGAATTAATTGATTTAATTAAAATGAGTAACAAAGAGTACAATGAGACATTTAAAGAAAAAGGTTTTTATTGGCTAAATAAAAATATCTTAAAAAAGAATGCAGTATTGTGTTTAGGGAATTATCTTGATGAATATCAAATGGAAATAACACAATTAGCTAAACAAGTAAAAAGCCCCTTGTTAATTGAGGCTTTTGATTATATATTGAAAATGGAGGAGTAATGTGAAAAAGTATAGCTTACACAATCATACATATTTATGCAAGCATGCACTAGGAAGCTCAAAAGATATGATAGAGCAAGGAATAAAAGAAGGTTTTGAAGTATTTGGTATTAGTGATCATATTGCTTATCCAACTAAATGCACTAGTTTTAGAATGGAATTTGAACAAAAAACAGATTATTTAGATGATTTAAAAAATTTAAAAAGCAAATATAAAAATATAAAAATATTAAGAGGATTTGAAGCTGAATATCAAAGAGATTTATTATATCAATTAGTAGATATGTTTAAAAATGATGAAATAGATTATTTGATATTAGGACAACACTATCAAAATGTTCATAAAGAAAATACTTATTATGGAATGATAAGTGATCCAAGCTTGATAAAAAATTATGTTGATCAATGCATTGAAGCCATGAAAACAGGATTGATTTTATTTATAGCTCATCCAGATTTATTTATTAATAATATCAGTAAATTTTGTGATACTTGTATTGATGAATCAAAAAGATTAATTGAAGCTGCTATAAAGTATGATGTTTATTTAGAATACAATGCAGGAGGAATGCGCTCATCAATTAATGCAGGGTTTTCTCAAGAAGAATATCGTTATCCACGCTATGAGTTTTGGCAACTTGTAAAAGAGTTAAATGCTAAAGTAGTTGTTAGTTCAGATGCTCATACTCCACAGCAAATAAATGATGATATATATCAATTAGCATGTCAACAAGTAGATGAGTTAGGTTTGAATGTCATTGAAGAAATCAATTTTGAATTATATCAAGAAAGAGTAAATGAGTTTATAAAAAGGTATGATGAAATAAGAATAAATGGTCTATAAAAAAAGTTCTACTTAATTGTAGAACTTATTCTTTATTCAGCTGTTTCATCAACAAATACTCTTTGAGCATATTCTTGGTCTAAGATATATAAACCAGCATCTTTAACCATTTTAATTTTTTGAATCATTGCTTCAAAGTTTGCTTCTTCTTCAACTTGCTCATTAATAAACCAGTTTAAGAAATTAATTGTTGCATAATCATTTAATTCATAAGCTTTTGCCATCATATAATTAAATCTTTCAGTAACAACTTTTTCATGCATTAATGAAATTTGAGCAACCTCTAAAATTCCAGCATATTCAGTACCAGGGCTTTCATCCCAATTTGTAATTTTTGGTGTATAACCACAATCTAATAAATAATTAATTAGTTTTTTGGCATGTGTCATTTCTTCTTGATATTGAATTTCCATCCAATTTCTAAATCCTTCATAACCTTCAGCTGCACAGTAGCATGACATATTTAAATAAATATGTGCTGAATAAATTTCAAAGTTTACTTGATTATTAATTAAGTCTGCTAATTCCTTTTTCATAATAAATACCTCCTATTGATTTAATTTGTCCTTAATTTTTTGAGTGTTAGCAAAATGTACCTTAGCAACTTCATTTAAAATGTCAAAGCCATGCTCTTGAACTAATTTAGCTCCTTGGCTATCTACTAAGTCACTTGCTCCCTTTTGAACTCTCATACCTATTTTAGCACTTATTTCATCAAGTTGCTCTAAAAAGGCATTTCTTGCTAAAATTGAAGCAATTGCAACCGCTAGATATTTATCTTCGGCTTTTGTTTCAAAACAAATATCATCAACCACAACATCTGTATTAGCAAGATAGGAGTAATAAGTTTTTGGCAAACAGAATTGATCAACAACAATTACTGGCTTTTTATTAATAAGTTTAGTTAATTTCAATAAAACATAATTATGCATTTTTGCTTTAATTTTGTTAAGGTTGTTAGTCTTAATTACTTCATTATATTTTTGATTATTTAATGAATAGATAATATGAGGAACAACTTTTTTTAACTCTACAGCCATGTTCTTAATTGTATTATCATTTAGCTTTTTAGAATCTTGTAGGTTTAAATGAGCAATTTTATTGAAAATGTCTGGATTAATATAACAAGCACAAACAACAACTGGGCCAAAGTAATCACCAGTTCCAACTTCATCACTACCAATGTGTTCAGCATCAATAGTCGTAATATAACAACCTTTTTGATTACTCGTGTTATGTGAGGTCTGGCTTTCAATATTAGCAATTCCTTGTTTTTCCCACAATTTTGCTTGATTAGATGCTTCTTTTCCTTGAAACATAACTTTGTTTGATTGATAAGCAATTACCTTTAAATCTTTTGTGCTTACAACAAATTTTGTATAAGGAATATTGCTTTCTAAATCCAGCTCACTAGCATAATATTGCTTCATTTGCTCAAGCAATTGATTACTAGCTTTAATAACTACATTCATATTTACCACTCCTGAAATAATTATATCATGTAATGTTATAAAATGTAACAATGTATCCGAAATATACATGATTAGCATTTAGAAATATGAGCATTTATGATACAATAATAGTGGTGATAGTGATGATAATTGATATTTTAATAGTTATTTTATTGATAGCGTTAATTATTTTAGGATATATAAAAGGATTTATGGTAGGTTTAATTAACTTTATAATAGGTGTAATTTATTTATATTTCTCAAATGATTTATTAAATGTTTGTTTAAAACTGATTAATAATGCTCAACTAACTTCAGATATTCATAATAATAATCTTATGAAGTATTTAATAATTGCAGTATTAGGTATTGTTATAATGTTAATAGTAAATATTATTTTAAGAAAAGTAATAAAAGGTAGTATTATATCAAAATTTGATCGACTTGGTGGTGTAGTTATTTATGCTATAATCGCATATTTTATCTTGTGTGTTGTTAGTGTAATTTATTCAACTCTTGATGTTTTTATTGAGTTTCCAAAAAGTATGGATGATAGTTTTTTCTTATCAAAAAGTTTTCATGATTATAATTTTCTTTATAGGTGGTGGTTAAATGGAAAGTAAAATATATAGTAAATTAGAATTTGATAGTATTTTAAAACAAGTTAGTTTAAAAGCAAAAAGCAATTATGTTAAAGAATTAATAACTAATCAAAAACATGAAATTGATTATGAAAGAGTAGTTGAACAATTAAATAAGACTGATGAAATAATGAAATTATTTATTTCTTATGGAGAATATTCATTAGAAGGATTTAATGATATTATGCCATATTTAAATAAAGTTGAACAAAAGAAAACATTATCAGGAATCGAATTAAGAGAAATAACAGCTCAACAAGATTTAATAAGTTCAATGGATAAATATATTCATGAAATTGAAAGTAATAAAGAATATCCATATTTTATGAGCGAGAATGCTAAAATTCAACCAATTATTGATTTAGCACTTGCTATTGAAAAAAAGATTAACCCTCAAGGATTAGTCTATGAAGATGCAAGCAATAAATTAGTTTATTTAAATCAAGAAATAATAAATACGAATGAAAAAATCACAAGTTATTTGAGAGATTTCATTGCCAAAAATAAAGATCATTTAATGGAAGATGTTGTTACATTTAGAAATAATCGTGCTGTTGTATTAGTTAAAATTGCTAGTAAAAACATTATAAAAGGAATTGTTCATGATGAATCAAGTTCAAAACAAACAGCCTTCATTGAGCCAAGTAAAGTAGTAGAATACAACAATTATTTACAATCGTTAGAGTATCAAAAAAATGAAGAGATAGAAGTAATTTTAAATAAGCTTACAAACCAAGTTGCTGATAATATTGATAATATTAAAGGAAATTTTGATGTTTTTAGTGAATTAGATTTAGTTAAAGCAAGAGCTAGTTATAGTTTAGAAATAGATGGAAACATTCCTCAAATAAATAAAGATAGTGCTAAATTAGAAATTTATGCAGGAAGACATCCATTAATACCAAAAAATGAAGTAGTGGCAAACGATTTCTTTATTTGTAATAATGAAACTAAATATCGAATTGTTTTATTAAGTGGTTCTAATACAGGTGGAAAAACAGTTGCTTTAAAAATGGTAGGACTATTTAGTTTAATGGCTCAATCTGGACTAGCAATTTCAGCAAATGAAAAAAGCAATCTACCTATTTATAGTGAAATATTTGTCGACATTGGTGATGAACAATCAATTGAAAGCTCATTATCAACTTTCTCATCGCATTTAACAAATATTGCTCATATAACTCGTAATGTTAGTAAGTATAGTTTAGTTTTAATTGATGAACTAGGTTCAGGTACCGATCCTAGAGAGGGTGAAAACTTAGCATTGGCTATCTTAGAATATTTGTATCAAAAAGATGCTAGTGTTATTGTAACAACTCACTATTCTAAATTAAAAAATTATGCACTAACAACTAATTATGTTCGTAGTGCTAGTGTTATTTTTGATGAAAATTATAATAGACCTAAATATAAAATATCATTTGATACATTTGCTTCATCTAATGCTTTTGAAATTGCTGAGTATTTAGGTTTGGATAAAGAAATAATTTCTAAGGCACGTCAATTTTATAAAGATGATTTAAATACAAATGATGAATTACTTTTAAAATTACAAGCTCAACAACAAAAGGTTAAAATTGAGCAAAATAAATTGAATGATGAAATAAAAAAATACCAAGAAATTAACAAAAAAATAACTGATAAAGAAAAAAGAACTCAAGAAAAGTATGAAGATGTACTTAATAAGGCAAGAGAGAATGCTAATGAAATAATTAATGAAGCACAAAAAAATGCTCAAATAGTTATTGATAAGCTTAAAAAACAAGATAGTTTCATCAATCATGAGGTTAATGAATTAAATAAAGAATTAGATAAATTATATCAACCAATTGAAAAGACTATTGATAATAGTAAACAAGAGTTTAAAGAAAATGATTTAGTTAAAATTATTAAAATAAATCGTGATGGTATTATTACTAAAGTATTACCAAGAAAAAATTATGAAGTTACTATTGGAAATATTAAAACAAAAGTAAAACATAATGAAATTGCATACCTTGGTGAATATAAAGAACCAAAAGAAAAGAAGACTAAACAAAAAAGGCATGCTAGTAAAAAAGTTTCAACTGAGATAAACTTAATTGGGTTAAGAGTAGAAGATGCTTTAATTGAATTGAAAAAATATATTGATGATGCATTGCTTGCTAATTTAAGTCAAGTTAGAATAGTTCATGGTTTTGGTACGGGTGCTTTAAGAAAAGCAGTACATGAAGAATTAAGGTCAAATAAAAATATTGATAACTATCATTTTGCTGAATATAATGAAGGTGGACAAGGAGCTACTATCGCAAATTTAAAGTAAAGCAAATAATTTTAAATATTTTTTAAATGTGTTACAATTAAATTGAAAAAATAAGGAGGATAAAAAAATGGGACTAGTAAAATTAGATGACAACAATTTTGAAACAGAAGTAAAACAAGGAATAACTTTAGTAGATTTTTATGCAGATTGGTGTGGACCATGTAAGATGATTGCACCAACAATTGAGCAATTAGCTAATGAATTATCTGATGTTAAAATCGCAAAATTAGATGTTGATGCAGCTCCAAAAACTGCACAAAAATACAATGTAATGTCAATACCAACTTTAATAGTATTTAAAGATGGTGAAGTAGTAGATCAAAAAATGGGATTTATGACTAAAGACCAAGTAGAATCATTAATTAACTCAGCAAAATAAAGATGAAAAAGTTTTTTAAAGAATTTATTGATTTTATTCAACAGGGTAACTTAGTTGAAATAGCAATTGGACTTCTTTTAGCAACTGCTTTTAAAGATTTAGTAACTTCGTTTAGTAATAGCTTTATTATGCCAGTAGTTAATAAATGTTTAGGTTTTGCTAAAGAAGATACTTCATACTTCACTATATTAGATATGAAATTTGAATATGGTAATTTTATTTCAAGTTTAATTTCATTCTTGATTATCGGATTTGTTTTATTCATGATTGTTAAATCATATAATGCATTAATTCATAAAAAAGATGAAGAAACAAATGTTGAAACAGAGTTGTCATTACTAAAAGAAATAAGAGATTTACTTGATGAAAAAAAATAACACTTGATGCCAAGTGTTATTCTTTTTTTATCTCATTTTATTCATTTTCATTTGTAGTTGTTTCTTCACCTTGTTGTTGCTGCTGTTGTTGCTGCTGTTGTTCCATTGCTTTGTAATATGCTTCCATTTCTTTTAAATAATTAATAAGATATTTTTTGAAATCATTAAAAGATTTGATATCTTTAGCAGTAGTATCACCTTGTGCAGTAGCTGCTTCAACATATTTTTTAGCTAAATCATCATCTGCCTCAGGTAAGTTATAAACATTTTTGATTGTAACTTTAAAAGTTGCATTTTTTCCATTTAAAGCTTCATTACCATAATCTTTTGGGAAAGTTACTTTAACATCAACTTTTTCGCCTTTCTTTTTACCAATTAATTGATCATCAAAACCATCAATTAACATTCCACCACCAACTTGAATTTTTTGATCACTAGCACTACCACCATCAAAGGCCTTATTATCAATGTATCCAGTGAAATCCATTAATACTACATCACCTTTTTTTATTGCTGCACCAGTTTCTTCATCAGCGAAATTAACTTGTGTACTTAAAATTAATTGATTAACTTCTTTATCGAATGCTTTTCTTTCGCTATTTGTAATTGTTGGAAAACCTTTAACAGCAAACATAAGTCCAATAACTGCAACTAATATTAATCCCCAAACAACAAATTGTTTTTTGTTTTTACTGTTTGACTTAATATCTAATTCTGGTCCTTTGTTTGTATCAACATCTGCCATCATAATTTCTTCACTAATAATACTATCTTTATCAACACTTACTGTATCATTAACTTCTGTCTTCTTTTCATCAGTTTTCTTTGTAGTAGCTTTTTTAGCAGTAGTTTTCTTTTCGTCAGTTTTCTTAGTAGTAGCTTTTTTAGCAGTAGTTTTCTTTTCATCAGTTTTCTTAGTAGTAGCTTTTTTAGCAGTAGTTTTCTTTTCATCAGTTTTCTTAGTAGTAGCTTTTTTAGCAGTAGTTTTCTTTTCATCAGCTTTCTTAGTAGTAGTTTTCTTAGCCGTTGTTTTCTTTTCGTCAGTTTTTTTAGTAGCAGTTTTTTTAGTAGCTGCTTTTTTTGTTTTCTTTTCTTCTACTTCTGTAGTTTGCTCTTTTTTATCTTTTGCATCGCTCATATTTAAAAATCTCCTTTTTTGACTTTACCTACTTATTATATTACATTATGAATATTTAAACAACAAAATTCGATGTTAATAATGTGTTGATATTGTGGGTTTTTCTAACTTAATATTATAAATTGCTGGTACTTAAATATATTTTTTAAAGTGAATTAGTTTTTTTTATTTGAATTAAATGTTTTGCACTTAATTCAATATCAGAGTTAATTGTAGCAATATCTCCATCTAGTTGACTAATAAGTGAAGTAGAGTTTTTAATTAACACTTTATCAACTTTAACAGTAAAAAAGTATTTTTTAAACAAATGTGTTAAACCAAATTTAACAAATATTAATAAAATTAAAACAGTTAATCTATTAAGATTATGACCAATACATAATTCAAGTTCTGGATTGCTTACACTTGCGTTTTTAGCGATGTTGATACCACCACCAAAATACTTACCATTTTGAAGTGAACAAAGCCATACTTTTTTATAATGATACTCATTATTGTTGTAAATAATATCTAAATCGAATGCTTGGTATTGTTTAAGTGATAGATAACATTGTTTAATGTAAGATAGTTTTGTTTTCTTTGTTTCTTGATTAACTTTTTCACATACTAATGCATCAAAACCGATACCAAAACTATTAATAAAATGATATTTATTATTTATTGTGTAATAGTAACTATTATCAGTAGTTAAAGAGCGATAAAAATCATTACCACTACCATTTTTAAAATATTTTAATTTATAATCAAAAATAAAATTGTAATTATTTAAAAGATAATGAATTGTACCATCTCCACCGATAATATAAATAATATCATTGCTTGATAGCTTGTTTTTAAGTAAATTCATTTCGCTTTCAATAGTACAATTATAAACATTTTTCAAACTGTTTTTTTTGAAAATATTTGAACCAGTATTGTTTCTTGTTAAAGGATTATAAACATAATATATCATTAGCATCACCAATACCATTCTACCATTTTTATTCAATAAAAAAAAGATGTAAAGAACTTGTGTACTTTAGCACTCGATATTTGACCTTGCTAAAAATATAATATATAATGTATTTAGCATTAAATGATATAGAGTGCTAAAAGGGGTGATGAGATGTTAACACCACGACAAATTAATATATTAAAAGTTATTATTAATGATTTTATTAGTGATGCAATCCCAGTTGGTTCAAAAACATTAAAAATAAATCATGAATTGCCATATTCTAGTGCAACAATTAGAAATGAAATGGCAACTTTGGAAGATTTAGGTTTATTAGAGAAAACACATACTTCCTCTGGGCGAATTCCTTCTAATCAAGGATATCGCTACTATGTTGATTATTTAATGGATGAACACGACATTGATGAAGATTTGAAAGAAAAACTCGAATCTCTTTTTAATGATAAGAAGCTAGAAATAGAAGAAATCGTTAAAGAAACTTGTGATTTGATTGCTAAAATGACAAACTATACTTCGATAGCTTTAGGAGCTGAAAGTAGAGAAGAGATTTTAACAAAAATAGAAGTCATTCCAATGTCGGATACAAGTATTGTTGTTATAATTGTAACTAATACTGGAAAAGTTGAATCAAAAATCTTTAATATTAATAAGGATATTAATTTAAACGAATTACAAAAATGTGTTAAGGTTTTAAACAAGATGTTAGTTGGTACTAAATTAAGTGAAGTTGTTTTAAAAATAGATAACGAAATTAAAGAAGAACTAGCTAAACATGTTGCAAATTATGAGTATCTTTTAGACGCATTTGTTAATGCTTTTATTAAATTTGCCTCTGATTATGTATATGTAGGGGGACGTGCTAATATCATAAATCAACCTGATTTTAATGATATTAACAAAATCAGATCGTTGGTTAGTGTAATGGAAGATCATGATTTCTTTGAAACACTAGCAAAAAACATTGATGGAACATCGGTTATGATTGGTGATGAAAATCAAAAGTTTTCAATTGATGATGTAACAATTGTCACATCAAATTATAATGTTTCTGATGAAGAAAAAGGTGTAATAGCTATTATTGGGCCAACGAGAATGGACTACGATAAAGTTATTAATTTATTAGATTATGCATCTGATAAAATTAGTCAACTAATTAAAGAAAAAAGAGGTGAAGATAGTGAGTGAAAATAAAGAAGAACAAGTTGAAGAAGTAAAAGATAGTGAACAAGTTGCTGAAGTTGAACAAGAATTAAGCGAAGTAGAATTATTACAAAAAAACATCAGTGAGCTTGAACAAAAAAATAAAGAATTAGATGAAAAATACTTGATGGCTTATGCGGATGCTCAAAACATTGCTAAAAGAGCAAAAATTGATGCTGAAAATCTAGTAGTGAATAAAGTATCTAAATTAGTTGATGACATCTTACCAGCACTTGATAATTTTGAAAGAGCATTAGGTGTTGATGTTAAAGATGAAAGTATTACAAATTTCTTAAAAGGTTTTGAAATGATATATCAACAACTTGCAATGGTACTAGAAAATGAGGGTGTTAAGCAAATTGAAAGTGTTGGAAAAGAATTTGATCCAAACTTTCATCAATCAATAGCACAAGTTAATGATGAAAATTATGAATCAAACATTGTTGTTGAAGAGTTGCAAAAAGGATATACATTTAGAAATAAAGTAATTAGACCAGCAATGGTTAAAGTAAATGAATAATTGAAAGGATGATTAGAATATGTCAAAAATAATTGGAATAGATTTAGGAACAACAAACTCTTGTATTAGTGTTATGGAAAATGGAGAACCAAAGGTAATTCCAAATCCAGAAGGAAATAGAACAACACCATCAGTTGTATCATTCAAAAATGGTGAAAGAATTGTTGGAGAGGCTGCAAAACGTCAAGCAGCAACTAATAAAGATACAATTTCTTCAATTAAACGTTATATGGGTACAAGCCATAAAGAAAAAATTGAAGATAAAGAATACACACCACAAGAAGTATCAGCATTTATTTTACAAACATTAAAAGGTTATGCTGAAGAATATTTAGGTGAAAAAGTAGATAAAGCAGTAATTACAGTACCAGCTTATTTTAATGATGCACAACGTCAAGCAACAAAAGATGCAGGAAAAATTGCTGGATTAGAAGTAGAGCGTATTATTAATGAACCAACAGCAGCAGCTTTAGCGTATGGTATTGATAAAACAGAACAAGAACAAAAAGTTTTAGTTTTTGACTTAGGAGGAGGAACATTTGATGTTTCAATTCTTGAATTAGCTGATGGAACATTTGAAGTTCTAGCAACTGCTGGAGATAATAAATTAGGTGGAGATGATTTTGATAATAAAATCGTTGATTATTTAATTGCAGAATTCAAAAAAGATACTGGTGTTGATTTAAGTAATGATAAAGCAGCTATGCAACGTTTAAAAGAAGCTGCTGAAAAAGCTAAAAAAGATTTATCAGGAATGGCTCAAACACAAATTTCATTACCATTTATTACAGCAACTGATGCTGGGCCTCAACATTTAGAGATTTCTTTAACAAGAGCAAAATTTAATGAATTAACAAGTGATTTAGTAAAAAGAACAATCGAACCAGTAAAACAATCATTAAAAGATGCAGGATTAACAAAAATTGATATCCACCAAGTATTATTAGTAGGTGGTTCAACAAGAATTCCAGCAGTTCAAGAAGCAGTTCAAGAACAATTAGGAAAAGAACCAAATAAATCAGTAAACCCTGATGAAGTAGTTGCAATGGGTGCTGCAATCCAAGCTGGTGTATTAAGTGGAGATGTAAAAGATGTATTATTACTTGATGTTACACCATTAAGTTTAGGTATTGAAACAATGGGAGCTGTAATGACAAAATTAATTGAAAGAAATACAACAATCCCTACTTCAAAATCACAAGTATTCTCAACTGCTGCAGATAATCAACCAGCAGTAGATATTCATGTTTTACAAGGTGAGCGTCAAATGGCAAGCGATAACAAAACATTAGGTCGTTTCCAATTAACAGATATTCCAGCTGCACCAAGAGGAGTACCTCAAATTGAAGTTACTTTCTCAATTGATGTTAATGGTATTGTTTCTGTAACAGCAAAAGATTTAGGAACTAATAAAGAACAATCTATCACAATTCAAAATGATAATGGTTTATCTGAAGAAGAAATTGATCAAATGATTAAAGATGCTGAAGCTCATAAAGAAGAAGATGAAAAAAGAAAAGAAGAAGTAGAAACTAAAAATAAAGCTGAACAAATGATTTATCAAATTGATAAAACTTTAGAAGATGGAAAAGATAGTATTGATGAAGCACAAAAAGAAGAAGCATTAAAATTAAAAGATGAACTTCAAAAAGCATTAGATGAAGGAAATCATGATGAATTAAAAGAAAAAATTGAAGCATTAGAAAAAGTAATGCATGAGGTAGCAAGTTCAATGTATTCTCAAGAACAAGCCGCTTCAACTGATGAAGAACCAGCAAGTAAAGAAGATGATGGAGTTGTCGATGCTGAGTTTGAAGAAAAAGAATAAAAAATAAGTTAAAGCGGGTGAGTTCATGGCAAAAAGAGATTATTATGAGGTGCTAGGTATTAGCAAGAATGCTGATGCTAGTGAAATAAAAAAGGCATATCGTAAACAGGCGAAACAGTACCATCCAGATGCTAATGATAGCCCTGATGCAGAAGAAAAATTTAAAGAAATACAAGAAGCATATGAAGTATTGGGTGATGCAAATAAAAAAGCCACGTATGATCAATATGGTCATGCTGCTTTCGATCAAAATGGTGGTACAAATGGCTTTGGTGGAGCACAAGGTTTTGACTTTGGTGGATTTGATGATTTATCTGATATTTTTGGATCATTTTTTGGAGGAGGATTTGGCTCAAGACAATCAAGAGCCAATGCTCCTGCACAAGGTGATGATAACTTTTTAGTATTAACAATTGATTTCATGGAAGCAGCACATGGTGTTGAAAAAGAAATTGAAATAATGTTTGATGAAGAATGTGATCACTGTCATGGTAGTGGTGCTGAAAGCAGTGAAGATATTAGTACTTGTTCTACATGTGGTGGAACAGGTGTTGTTAATGAACAAGTGCGTACAGCATTTGGAACAATGATGCAACAAAAAGTATGTCCAACTTGTCATGGTAGTGGTAAAGAAATTAAAAATAAATGTCATAAATGTCATGGCAAAGGTTCAATTAATAAGAAAATTAAAGTTGAATTAAAAGTGCCAGCAGGTATTAATAGTGGACAACAACTTAGAGTAGTTGGAAAAGGTGAAAGAGGACGCAATGGTGGACCTTATGGTGATTTATATGTTGAGATAAACATTAAAAAACATGAATACTTTACAAGAGATGGTAATGATGTTTACTTAAATATCCCAATTTCATTTAGTGATGCTGCTTTAGGTACTAAAGTTGATGTTCCAACAGTTCATGGTGATGTGGAGCTTAGTATTCCTGATGGAACTCAATCAAAAACTAAGTTTAGATTGAAAAATAAAGGTATCAAAGATATTAGAGGGAAACGATATGGTAATCAATATGTTATTGTTGATGTAGTTACTCCAACTAAGCTTTCTAAAGATGAAAAAGAATTATTTAAACAATTAAAAGAATTTGATAAAAAATCAGGAAATTCAATTTTTGATAAATTTAAAAAGAAAATGAATTTTTAAATAGGAATAAATCAAATTTATTCAAAAATAAGATGAGGTGTTTCAATGAAATTACTTATCTTATTTTTTTTATGTATAATGGCTATTCAAGATTATAAAACTGGAATGGTATCAAATTATCTATATTTACCTTTACTTATTTTTATTAAATTTAATATTTATATTTTAATTATTTTTTTAATTGTTTGTTTTTTATATAAACTATTCAGCAATTATTTAGGAGGTGCTGATATAAAGATATTCTTTATATTTTTAAGTATTTTTCCAATTAGCATTGTTTTAAATTGGCTATTTTATTCATTGTTCCTGGCACTTGTTTATGCTTTTTTAACTAAAAAAAGAGAAATAAGAATGTTTCCATTTTTTTGTATTGGATATTTAGGGGTGATTATATGAGTTTGAAAATGTATCCCGATAAAATGAAACCACGAGAAAAAGCATTTGAAAAAGGAGTAGAGAGTTTGACTGATATTGAATTATTAGCAATTTTTTTAAGAACAGGAATAAAAGGTAATGATGTTTTGTTGTTGGCTAATTCAATCATTGAGCAAGCAGGGGGATGTTTAAGCAAAATTGTAAACTTAGATATTGATGATTTAATAAAAATAAATGGCATTGGTAAAACAAAAGCTATTGAATTACTTGCACTTATTCAATTAAGTAAAAGAATTAATCAAATAAGTATTGAAAATTTTATCTATGTTAATAATCCAAATGTTATATATGAGTTATATACCAAAAGATTTGAATATGTGAGTCAAGAGCATTTTATGATTTTAAGTTTAAATGCTAAGAATGCTATTGTTGATGAACATGTTGTTTTTATTGGAACTTTATCGCAATCATTAATTCATCCTAGAGAAATTTTTAAGAGAATTGTATTAATGAGTGCTTCTTCTTTTATTTGTGTGCATAATCATCCAAGTGGTGATGCAACACCAAGTAAGAATGATATGGAAGTTACTTCACATTTGAATGATGCTGCAAAGCTTTTTGCTATACCATTATTAGACCATATTATTATTGGTAAAAATAGCTATTTTAGTTTTAAGGAAAATAATTTGATATAAAAAAAGCTCGATTTATAAATCAAGCTTTGTACCAACTCCAACCACATTAATTGGAATACAATTATTTATAGCTGCTTTAGCTTTAAAAGATACACAATGAGAAGGGTAGAGATTTTTAATATTATTCTCTTTAAAATAGTTAATTGTTTTATTTAATTGTTCATCAACATCAAATAAATGAAAACCACCAATAATACCGCTTATCTTTTTATTAGTTAATTGTTTTGCTTGTTCGCAGATATTGCAAATTCCACTATGTGAACAACCTGTTATTACAAAAACATCATCATTTTCATATATCAATGCTGAATCATCAACTACATAATCATCCTTCCATATATTATCTTTTAATTCTTGACCAACTGGATTAAGATTTTCAAATGGAATAGTTCTTTTTATTTCACCTAAAAATATTAATTTATTATTAATGTAGTAAGGTTCTTTAGTTAAGATTACTTTCATTTTTGTTTCAAGATATTCTTTTGATATAGTTATTCCAATATCTAAATCATCATCTTCTTTCTTATTAAAAATATCTGGATGTGCTAATAAAATAGTATTTGATAAATCATAATTTTCAATAAGATATTCTAAGCCTCTTGTATGATCATTATGCCCATGTGATATTACAATATAATCAAGGTTATTTAAATCAATATTGTAATGTTTGGCATTGTTAATTAAAACATCAGAGTATCCTGTATCAAAAAGTATTTTTTGAAAGTTATCTTCAAGATAAAAACTTAATGCTGGTTCGGCTAATGCATAATCATCAATAAATGTATTGTTATCGACTAAAACTTGTAAAAACATAATTTGTATCACCTCTAGTTTATCATAACATAACTTTTTAAACATTGAAATGATAATGATGTTAATATATAATAATGATTAAGCGAGGTGTTTATAATGAAAGTATATACAAAAACAGGAGATAAACAAACAACTGGAGTAATTGGAGGTAGAATTTCTAAATCTAGTTTAAGAATAGATTGTTATGGGACAACTGATGAAGCATTATCACATATTGGATTAGTATATTATTATTTGAAAAATGATGCTATAAAAAAACAAGTGGAAGATGTGATGAAATTATTCTTTTTAATTGGTCAAGATTTAGCAAACCCAAATCAAACAATTCCTTTTGCGATTAAAGAGGAAGATATTACAAAAATGGAAGAATACATTGATTTTGTTGAAGAAATGAATGATCCTTTAAATACATTTATTTTACCAGCAGGACATCCTGCATCATGCTCTGCTAATATCGCAAGAACAATTATTAGAAGAGCAGAGAGAAAAATTGTTACTCTTAGTTTAGAAGAAGATATTAATCAAAATATTTTACCTTTAATAAATAGATTGAGTGATTACTTATTTGTTTTATCGAGATATTTAAATAAAGAAAACAATTATCAAGAAATGCCAATGGAATTTTAAAAAGCCCTTAAATAAAGGCTTTTTTTATTCGACTATATCATTGAAATAATTACTATAAAATATTTCTGGATTCATATTAATAATATGATAATTATTTTGTTTCAATAAATCAATTGTGCTTTGTAGTGAATCTAGTGCACTTGGATATTCATGATATAATACTACAATATCTTTTTTCTTTTTAATATTTATGATTTGTTTTCTTGTTTTATTCTTAACTTTATTTGGTTTTCTTTTATCTTCCCAATCAAGTGTATCAACATTCCAATCCCATAAATAATAACCATTTTCTAAATAATATTTAATATCCTTATTTTTTAAAGTAAAAGAACCATAAGGTGATCTAACTAGATTAGTTGTATAATTATATTTATTTTTTAAAATATTTTTCATATTAAATAATTCTTTTTTGAATTTATCTCTTTTTCTAGTTTTTACATAATCATGAGAATAACCATGCATACCAATTACCTGATTATTTTCAATAACATATCTAATTACATTTTCATTTTTCTTTTTATTCATTTCTAAGCCAACAAAGAAAAAAGTTCCTTTAAGATTATTTTTATTTAGAATATCAACTATCTTTTTAGTATTGGCACTTGGTCCATCATCAAATGTTAAATAAGCAAGTTTTATCTTTTCATTTTCAATATTATTAACAACCATACTTTTAGAATAATTATTTCTTTTTCGATAATCATTAATAATATATTGTATTTGAACAAAATTTGCTTTTTCATCATTACCTTTATATTTTTTAAAACTGTAAATCAATGATTTAAAATTATTGATTTCTTTTTGTTTTTTTTGATTGATATCTATAACTTTATCAATTTTTTTAGCAAGACTAATATCATCAATATTTTCAAGCTTTAATTTTAAAGCTTCACTTTTATTTATTAAATTAGGATTACTATTTTTACTTAATAATTGATTAGAATAAATATCTATGAAATCATTAGAAAATTTCTTTGAGTTTTCATTAATGGTTTTATTAAAAAGAAGCAATTCATTATTAATAGAAACATTATTTTCAAATTCAATTTGTTTTTGAATTAGTGTAGTATTATCAAATTTAATTTGTGAAAGAAAAAATATTAAGGAAAAGTAAATAATACAGACTATAACAACTTTCTTTTTCATAATAGCGCATCCTTTCTTTGTATATTCTATCATACTTTCTAATCTGTTTACACAAAATTTACTTTAAAATAAAATATGATAAAAAATATATTATTTGCTAAAAATTTCTCTTTTCAAATGACTTTACTCTTTTTATGTGTTATAATACTTTATGTGAAAAAAGAAAAAAGGAGTGAATTATTCAATGGATAAAAAATTATCTAAAGGCGCTTATGGTGGAGTAGCAGGAAAAGACTATGTTCCATATATTAGCGATAAGAATAATACAGGTGGAAACCTAATAGTATTATTAATTGGTATCTTACTTGCAGCATTATTTGCTGCTTCAACAGCGTACTCAGGAATGAAAGCTGGACTAACAGTTGCAGCAGGTATTCCTGGAGCAATTGTCGGTGCAGGACTAATTAGTGTTCTTGCTAAAAACAAAGGAATTCTAGGAACAAACCTTGTTCAAGGTATGTCAAGTGGTGGAGAATCAGTAGCTAGTGGTATTATCTTCGTTTTACCTGCAATTTTATTAATTGGTGGTAAAATTAACTTTTTAGAAGGTGTGGGAGTTGGTATTGCTGGTGTTTTAATTGGTATTGGTGTTGCATCATTAGTTCATAACTATTTAATAGTAGAAGAACATGGTCAATTAATGTATCCAGAATCAATGGCGATTTCGGAAACACTTGTTGCATCAGATACAGGTGGAGAAGCCCTAAAATATATGGGAATTGGATTTGGAATTGGTGGAGTAATTACTTTATTATCACGTTCAGTTTTAGGAGTTGCTAACAATGTTATTTCATATGTTGGTGATACTGCTTACAAATGGAAATTTGAATTAGAAGTAAACCCATTATTATTAGGTATTGGATTTATTGTTGGACTTGAAGTATCATTAACAATGTTTGCTGGTTCAATACTTGCTAACTTTGCAGTTAACCCATTAATTGGTTATTTTGCTGATATGGCTAAAGATGGAGTAATGGTATGGGATGACCCTAATATTGCAATCAATGCTATGGATATTGGAACAATTTCTGGTGCGTATGGTAAATACATAGGTGCTGGTATGATGTTATGTGGTGGGATTATTGGAGCAATCAAATTAATTCCAGTAATTATTACTTCAGTTAAACAAACATTTGCTGCAAAAATTGGTGAAGGTGAATCAAACTCAATGCAATTTATTATTTTAGTTGTCGGTGTTGTTTTAGCGTTTGTTGCAGGATTTGTTATTTCTCAAGGAAATATCGTAATGGCTATTTTAGGTGCGATTGTTTCATTAATTTTAATGTTTTTATTTGTTATTGTTGCAGGTCGTTTAACAGGTACAATTGGAACATCTAACTTACCTGTATCAGGAATGACAATTGCTTCACTAGTAATCTTAACTTTAATCTTTGTTGTAATGGGATGGACAAGTGAAATTGATAATAAAATTTTATTATTATTTGGAACATTAATTGTTACATCTATTGCAATGTCAGGTGGATATTTACAATCACAAAAAGTTACATATATTATTGGTGGTAATAAAAATGAAATGCAAAAATACTTTACTATTGCAGGTCTTGTAGGGGTAATAGTAGTAGTAGGGACAATTATGATATTATCAAGCCAAATAGGTAGTGAAAATGGTGGTTTTGATTTACCACAAGCAAAATTAATGGCGACTTTAACTTCAGGCATTATGTCTGGAAACTTACCATGGGTTATGATTTTTGCAGGAATTTTCTTAGCAATAGTTTGTCATTTATTAAAATTACCAATAATGACTGTAGCAATTGGTTTCTATTTACCAATCGCAACAACATCAATTATTTTAGTTGGTGCTTTAATTAGAGTATTAGTTGAAAAAATGATTAAAGATGAAGTAGAAAGAGATGCAAGAGTTTCGAATGGTGTTAGTTTATCATCTGGTTTAGTAGCGGGTGGTTCAATTATTGGTTTAATTGGTATTGCATTACGAGTATTGAAAGTTATTAACTTAAAAGACTTAACTGGATTTGCTGCTGGAAATGGTATCGCAATCATTTTATTAATTCTTGTTGTTGTTGCAACAGCTTGCCCAATTTTATTTGGTAAGATAAAAAAACAATAATGAAAAAACAAGAAACAATTAAAACAAATGACGATGTTTTAAATATTGTCTATGTTATTAATGATGATTTAGAATATGAAACAAACGATCAAGGGATAGTAACTATTTTAATCAAACAAGATCATAAAATTCAAAAATTCTTTCGTCGTTTAAAAGCGAAAATACCTGAATATAAAAAAATAGAATTAGATGAAAAATCAAGTTTTGTTTTTAATTTAATTGATGGCAAAAGAACAATTAAAGAAATCGGAGAGCTAGTTGATGAAAAATTTAAAGAACAAGCTCATCCATTATATGAGAAGTTATTGTTGTTTTTAAATCATATTGAGGTAAATTCAAAGTATATATCAAAAAATGGAGGTGAGTAAAATTAAAACAATAAAAAAAGTTTTTTTGCTTTTATTAATTGCTTTTATATCAGCATGTTCATTTAAAAACACTAGTGAAAGTGTACTTATTGCTAATTCTGAAAATTTAGATGAAAATAATGTTAATTTGTTATATAATAGCATTTTATTTGCTAAATATGAGACGAAAAATTTTGAGCAAGTGAAAAATGAAGTCCAAATTAAAATTATGCATTATAGGGATGGAAAAGTGGTAAATATTGAGGATTTACTATTAAAAGAAAAAGGAATTAATGCTTTAGATTTAAATGTTTTATTTTCAATAACTGAAAATGAAAATGAGTTAATAAAAAATACATTCTTTCTTGAAGATGGAGCATTAGCTCTAAATACTTTTAAATTTAAATATAAAAAGAATACTGAATTTGATGAATATACAAACAGAATTACTGATGAAGATAAATTAAATATAAAACCTGGATTTTATATTTTAAACTCTTTATATATTTCAAAAGATATTATGGTTTTAAAAACAAAAAGTGATTTAAAAAAACCAAAGGAGGTAATTGCTTTAGTATTAGAAGTAAAATAATCTATATAAGAAAGGTAACATAATTTTTAATATTATGGAAGGAATTTATATTATGAGAAAAAAATAATAATTCTAGTATGTTTATTATTTGTTGGTCTTACAAATAATATCAATGCTAACGAGTCTGAATTTCATTGTAATCTTTGGTCAAATTATTACAAATATAAAACAATAAAAGGAGCGAAAATAGGCGGTAAACATAAGGATTTTAAAACATGGAAAAAAGCTTCGCTTTACTATTTTTCAAATAAAAAAACATCAGTTACAGTTAGCCTTGGAGCAACATATGGATATGGTAGTGTATCTGTTACTGTCTCAAAGGAAGGAGGGACTTCGGGATGGGCAATAAAAGCAAATCCTAAAAAGTATTCCAAAGTAAAATTTAAAAATACAGGTACATTAACAAAGTATAAACATATTAATTACCCAGCTTGTGGTATTAGAAATAAGTTTAAACTAACACATGAACATTATTATCCGTATTATAAGTAGTTCCTAAAGGGAAAGGGAAAAGGTGTTTGCCTTTTCTTTTTTTGTTGCATTTTTATTTTCAAAGTGGTAATATATAAAAAACGTAGAATAGGAGTAGTAAAATAACCGCTTTTTTAAAGAGAGTACTCATTTGGTGGAAAGAGTATATAAATGTTGTTTGAAGTAGCCTAGGAGTTAATCAAGTGAAATAATAGTAGTTTGATTCGTAAACATTGCGTTAAAATGTTTAAGCGCATATTCTTATTTGAATATGAACTAAGGTGGTACCGCGATTATTCGTCCTTAATTTTAAGGGCGTTTTTTTATTATATAAAGAAGGGAAGATAATTATGAAAAAATTAAATGATAAGTATAATCATCAACAAGTTGAAGCAGACAAAAATAAGTATTGGATAGATAAAAAATACTTCCAAGAACATGATTTAGAAAAAGAGCCATTTTGTATTGTAATTCCACCACCAAATGTAACTGGTAAATTACACTTAGGTCATGCATGGGATACAACATTACAAGATGTTATTATTAGATACAAAAAAATGCAAGGTTATGATACTTTATGGCTACCTGGAATGGATCATGCTGGGATTGCTACACAAGCAAAAGTAGATGCTAAATTGCGTGAACAGGGTACAGATCGTTATGAAATTGGTCGTGAAAAATTTTTAGAAGTATCATGGCAATGGAAAGAAGAATATGCTAACTTTATTCGTGAACAATGGGGTAAATTAGGACTTGCTCTTGATTATAGTAAAGAACGTTTTACTTTAGATGAAGGTTTATATAATGCTGTTACAAAAGTATTTGTTGATTTCTATAAAAAAGGATTAATTTATCGTGGTGAAAGAATTATTAATTGGGATCCTGCTGCTAAAACAGCGCTAAGTAATATCGAAGTTAATCATTTTGATATTGAAGGAAATGAACATTATTTCAAATATTATTTTGCTGATGATAGCTCAAAATATTTAGAAGTAATGACTACAAGACCTGAAACTATTTTAGGTGATGGTGCGATTGCTATTAACCCAAAAGATGAAAGATATATTGATTTAGTTGGAAAAGAAGTAATAGTACCAGTTTCAAAAATAAAAATTCCAATAATTGCTGATGAATATGTTTCTATTGAAACAGGAAGTGGTTGTGTAAAAATAACACCAGCTCATGATCCAAATGACTTCAATGTTGGGGTAAGACATAATATTCCATTTAGAATTATTATGAATGATGATGCTACAATGGCAAGTAATGAGTGGGTACCAAGTGAATTGCAAGGTCTTGATCGTTTTGAAGCTCGTAAAAAAATGATTGAAATGGCAAAAGAAGATGGTTCATTTGATCGAATGGTTCCAATTGTTCATAGTGTAGGTCATTCAGAAAGAACTGGAGTTATTGTTGAACCTCTATTATCAATGCAATGGTTTGTTGATATGGGTCCACTTTCAAAAATGTCAATTTATTATCAAAAAACTGCTGATGCTATTGATTTTTATCCAGAAAGATTTGAAAAAACATTCTTACAATGGATGGAAAATGTAGAAGATTGGTGTATTTCTCGTCAATTATGGTGGGGACATCGTATTCCTGCATGGTATCATAATGAAACAAATGAAGTATATGTTGATACTAAACCACCACAAGATATTGAAAACTGGCATCAAGATGAAGATGTTTTAGATACTTGGTTTAGTAGTGGTTTATGGCCATTTTCAACTTTAGGTTGGCCAGAAAAAACAGCAGATTTAGAAAGATACTATCCAACAAATACACTTGTTACTGGGTATGATATTATTTTCTTCTGGGTAGCAAGAATGATTTTTACTGGATTAGATTTCCTTGATGAAAAACCATTTGATGATGTTTTAATTCATGGATTAGTAAGAGATGCACAAGGAAGAAAAATGTCTAAATCATTAGGTAATGGTGTTGATCCAATGGATGTTATTGAAAAATATGGTGCTGATTCAATGCGTTATTTTCTAGCTACTACATCTAGCCCAGGTCAAGATTTAAGATATTCTGAAGAAAAAATTGAATCAACATGGAATTTTATTAATAAACTTTGGAATGCTTCAAAATTCGTTATGATGAATATTGAAGACTTAAATGAAAGTGAAATTGATGTAGATAAACTTCATCCTGCTGATAAATGGATTTTATCTAAATTAAATGAAACAATTCAAGAAGCAGAAACTAATATGGATAAATATGAATACACAGTAGTTGGAAATGCTTTGTATAGCTTTATTTGGGATGATTATTGCTCATGGTATATTGAAATGTCAAAAGCTACTATTGAAACTAACAGTACAAAACAAGTATTAAAATATGTTTTAGAATGTATTTTAAAAATGTTACATCCATTTATGCCATTTGTTACAGAAGAAATATTTATGGCATTAACTGATAAAGAAACAATTGTTATTGAAAGTTATCCAAAGGTAAAAGAAGCATACAACTTTGAAAATAAAGAGATAAACACTGCAATTGAATTAATATCTAAATTTAGAGAAATTCGTTTAGATTATACAATTAAACGTGCTATTGAAATTAATTATGAATTAGATTTTGAATTAGCAAATGTTTCTGACTACATTACAAAAATCACTAATTTTAATTATGGAATTAAAGATGATGCTTCAAGAATAGAAACATATGTTTTAAGTGATGGTCATAAAGTAATGATAGATTTAAGTATGGTTGAAGAAAAAACTAATGATGAAGTGATTGCTGAATATGAGCTTGAACTTGAAAAGCTACAAAAGGAAATAAATAGAGCTCAAGGTATGTTAAATAATGAAAAATTTACTAGTAAAGCACCAGAGCAAAAAGTTAATGAAGAAAAAGAAAAATTAAAGGATTATCAAGCTAAATTTGATAGTATTAGTGCTATGATTGCTGAATTAAAATAAAGCTAAAGGAAAAATAAGGTTTTAGAGGTATTTGTGTTTGACTTTATTGTCTAAATTCTATATAATATTATTGTTGCAAAAAGTGGGTGTAATCGTGAAATGGAAAATAAGTTGGCTTAGAACTTTGCCTAATCAAAAGCACCATGTTGATGAAAAACTAACATTTGATCCAAAAATGTTTAAGAATGTAACCAACATAAAAGGTGTCAGTGATATTAAAGTTGATGGTGAAATATTTTTAAAAGAAGATTTAGTTAATGTTGATTTAACTTTTAAAGGTACAATGTTTCTACCATGTGCAAACACTAATGAATTAGGGGATTATGACTTTTCATTTAAAATTGAAGATGTTATGGATGAAAGTTATGATTTAGCTGTTAATTATGATGCAGACTATATTGACTTATTTGAACTAACATGGCAAAGACTTATTGTTGAAGCACCAACTAAGTTTGTTAAAAATGAATGTATAAACAAAGAAGGAAAATCTTGGCGTTTACTTAGTGAAGATGAATATCATCAAAACAATGAAGATAAAATTGATCCAAGATTTGAAAAATTGAAAAATTTGTTTAATGACAAGGAGGACTAAAAGATGGCTGTACCATTTAGAAGAACATCTAAAGCTGTAAAAAGAAGAAGAAGAACTCATTTTAAGTTAGGAATGCCAGGTGTTGCAAAATGTGATAACTGTGGTGAAATGAAACTATCTCATCGTGTTTGTAAAACATGTGGATCATACCGTGGTAAAGAAGTAGTTAAAGTAGAAACTGACGAAGCTTAAAAATAGTTTAAAAAGCGTGATTTTAATATCATGCTTTTTTTATTTTTGATTGGCACAAAAAATAATTGGTTTAATAACTTTATAATATTATAATTATGATATAATTTAAAAAATATTGTTGGAGGTAAAAAAGTGAAAGATTTTTTATATGTGATGATGCTAGAAAAAAATAAAAATTATAATAAAATTACTAAAAAGATAATTGAGAGACATGTTGAGAATATAAGTAAGTTAGATGATGAAGGTAAATTAGAACTTTGTGGTCCGTTTAAAGGCTATCCAAATATGGCAGGAATGTTTATTTTCAAAACCGATACATATGAAGAAGCAGATAAGCTTTGTAAGCAAGAACCACTTGTTGTAGAAGGGTTTGCTAAGTATAAATTGTATAGTTTACAAGTAGCTAATAAAGAAAATAATTACTTGTTATAAAAATAAAAAATATAAAATAATTTTGTAAAGAGTGTGGTTATTATAGCCATACTTTTTTTTACTTAAAAACTATAAATATTTTCACACAAAAACCATACTTTTTTTTGTGGCAAAATGTTGCTTAAAATATGTATGTATGATATACTTGTGGTAATAAGTGTTAGAAAGTGGTAGAAAGTGGTGAGTGATAATGTTTATTGGTCAATACAATCATAATATTGATGCAAAAGGAAGAATGATTCTTCCAGCTAAATTTCGTGATAAAGTTGGCGAAGAAATAGTTGTTGCTCGTGGTTTGGATGGTTGTCTTTCTGCGTATCCAATGGAAAAATGGAAAGAAATCGAAACTAAGCTATCATCATTGCCTACAACAAAAAAACAAGCAAGAGCTTATGCTAGGATGGTTTTATCAAGTGCAGCAGATTTAGAGTTTGATAAAACAGGAAGAATTAATATTCCAACACACTTATTAAAAATCGCAAGTTTAGAAAAAAAATGTATTGTTGTTGGAGTAGGCGACTACTTTGAAATTTGGGATGAAAATAAATGGCAAGAATATAACTCAAGTGTGGAAGAATCATTTGAAGATATTGCAGAAGATTTAGTTGATTTTGAAATATAGGAGTTGATTCAATGTTTAATCATTATTCGGTTATGCTAGAAGAATCTATTAATCTTTTAAACATTAAGCCAAGTGGCACTTATGTTGATATGACATTAGGTGGAGCAGGACATTCTCAAGCAATTTATAATAAATTAGATAATGGAAGATTGATATGTTTTGATCAAGATGATTTAGCAATCTCAAATGCAAAAAATGTTTTTGAAAATAAAGATAATGTATTTTTAATAAATAAGAACTTTGCAAGCTATCAAGAAACATTAAATGAATTAGGAATTAATGGAGTTGATGGTGTTATCTTTGATTTAGGTGTTAGCTCAATGCAATTTGATATACCTGAAAGAGGATTTAGTTATCGCTTTGATGCTAAATTAGATATGAGAATGAATCAAAACTCAACACTATCAGCTTATGAAGTAGTTAATGATTATTCATTTCATGATTTGTTAAGAATAATAAGTCGTTATGGTGAAGAAAAATATGCAAAGCAAATCGCAAGAAATATTGAAAAAAATAGAGAAAACAAAAAAATTGAAACAACATTTGAATTAGTTGAAATAATAAAAAAATCTTTACCACAATCAGTGTTAAAGAAAAAAGGACACCCAGCTAAAAAAACTTTTCAAGCAATCAGAATTGAAGTTAATAAAGAATTAGAAGTATTTGAAAAAGCATTAGTTGCGGCAATTGAATCATTAAATGTTGGTGGAAGAGTAGTTGTAATAAGTTTTCATTCACTTGAAGATAGATTATGTAAAAACATCTTTAAAGAATATACAACTTCTAAATTACCAAAAGATTTAGTAGATATTAGCGGAATAGAAGATATCAAATATAAATTAGTGAAAAGTAAGGTTGTTTTACCAAGCGAAAGTGAACTAAGTGAAAACAGTCGTTCAAAATCAAGTAAATTAAGAGTTATTGAAAAAATAAAGGAGTGAGATTAGATGAAAAAGGTAGTTAAAAAAAGAAATAGTAAGCAATCATTAACAAGTAAATATAAAGTAGTTTTCTTTGCGATTGTTGTTTTATATTTAGTGAGTGCTACTCTTTTAAAAAATTATAATGTAAATTTAAAACAAAATTTATATAAAATTGAAAATGAAAATACTGAATTAAAGAGCACTAATCAAACTTTGAAAATAAAAATTGATGAGTTGAGTTCATTTGAAAGAATGAGTAATATTGCTCAAAAAAATGGTTTGAAAAACCGTGAAGGTACGATAAAAAATGTTAAATAATAAAGCAATAAAGGCTCTTCATATTGCTTTTTTAGTAATCTTTTTTATATTGTTTATTAATATATTATATATAAATATTACTGGAAAGCATTTAGTTAGTGGCGCAGACATAAGTGGTTATGCAAAAGAAAAAAGTATAAAAGAAATTGATATAACTGCAAAAAGAGGAAGCATATATGATCGAAATGGTGATGTGATTGCAAAAGATACATATACATATACAATCGTTGCCTATTTAAATCAAGAAAGATACGATGATATAAATGATAAACCTGCGCATGTAACTAATCCAAGTGAATATGCTAAAAAATTAGCTCCTATTTTAAAAACTAAAGAGAAAAATATTTTGGATAATTTAAGTAAAGATCCTAAAAAATATTATCAAACATACTTAGGTAGTGCAGGTAAGGGTTTAAGCTTATCACAAAAGGAAAAAATTGAAAAATTAGGATTAACTGGAATTGAGTTTGAAGAAGTTGTATCAAGATATTATCCGAATGGGACTTTTGCATCTAGTACAATTGGTTATGCTACATATGATGAAAAGGAAAATAAAACAGTTGGAAAATTAGGCGTTGAAGCAACTTATGATGAACTATTAAGTGGTAAAAACGGGAAAAAGAAATATCAAGTAGATAGTAGTGGTTATGAGAAAAAAGAATTATATCAAGAACACGCTAAAGATGGTGCTGATGTTTATTTGACATTGGATAATAATATTCAAAGAATTGTTGAATCAAATATGGAAGAAATGTTGAAAACTAATAAAGCTAAATTTGCATTAGCAGTTGTTACAAATGCAAAGACTAATGAAGTACTAGCATTAAGCAATAGACCAACATTCAATCCAAATAAGTTAAATATTAAAGATTATACTAATCCGTTTGTTTCATTGGTATTTGAACCAGGTTCAACAATGAAAACTTTTACATATGCAGCAGCAATGGATAGTAAAGTTTATGATGGTAAAGCGAAATATTACTCTGGTCCAGTTGGCATTAAAAGCGGAGGAAAAGTTGTTCAAACAATAAAAAACTACGAAAATAATAACTGGGGTACTATAAGTTATGATGAAGGATTTATGAGATCTTCAAATACTGGGATTGTTCATTTATTTAGAAATTATTTAAATACTAGTGTGTATGAAGAATACTTGAATAAATTTAAATTCTTTAAAAAGACTGGTATTGAAATTGCTGGTGAAAATAATGGTTATAAAGTTTTTGATTTAAAACAAGAACAATATACAACTGGATTTGGTCAAGCAAGTTCAATTACTCCTGTTCAACTTATTCAAGCATTTAGTGCGATTACAAACAATGGTACGATGATGAAACCATATATTACAAGTAAGATTGTTGATTCAAATGGTGAAGTTAATAAGGTATTTAAACCTACTGAAGTAGGAAAGCCAATTTCAAAAAATACATCTGAAAAAATGCTTAAATTAATGAGTAAAGTTGTTGAAAATGAAAAAGGTACTGGATATAAGCATTATCGAATTGATAATTATAAAATTGCTGGTAAAACAGGAACGGCTGAATATGTAAAAAATGGAAAATATCAAACATGTGAAACTTGTTATTACACTTCATTTTTAATGGCAGCTCCTGCTAGTGATCCAGATATTATTGTATATTTAGTAACAAAAGATGATAGTTCGCCATCTTATGCAGCTCGTTCTAAATTTATTAAAAATGTTTCAAGTAATACTCTTGCTTATTTAAACAGTGATCAGGATAAAAAAGCTAGTAAAAAGAAAACAAATAGTGGTGTTTATCAAATTGAGTCTTTTATTAATAAAAGTATTGATTATTCCACAAAAAAATTAGATAATAGTAAAGTGGATTATTTTGTTCTAGGAAATGGTAAAACAGTATTAAATCAATCTCCACTTCCTTATTCAAAAATTAGTAACTCACAAAAAGTTTTTTTACTAACTGAAAGTAAATATTATAATATGATAGATTTGACTGGTTTTTCTAAATCTGATGTTTTAAAATATGCTTCATTATTAAATATTAAAGTTGAAACAAGTGGAAAAGGGTATGTTGTTTCACAAAACATTAAAGTTGGAAAAAAACTTAGTGAAAAAAATATAATAAAAGTTAAATTGAAATAATGGAGGAATTTAATGGATTACGAAATTAAAATTGCACTAATAACATTAGTTATTTCATGCATAATTACAACAGTGATTATGCCCTTTTTCATACCAATTTTACATAAACTTAAATTTGGGCAAAGCATTAGAGAAGATGGGCCAAAATCACATTTGAGTAAACAGGGAACACCAACAATGGGAGGAATTGTCTTTGTTTTAGCAACCATTTTAACAATGCTGTTGTTTAGAAAAGATTATTTCTTTAGCAATCATGGTTTAGCAATCACAATTGTTTTTATTGGTTTTTTCTTAATAGGATTATTAGATGATTTATTGATTGTTATAAAAAAACAAAATGATGGTGTTAGTCCAAAAGCAAAACTTTTGTTACAAGCTCTTGTTACGATTGTTTTGATTATTGTTTATCCAGAATTGTTTTCTAGTAATGAAATGACAAGTGTTAATTTCTTCTTTTTTGATATAAATATGCATCAACTATATGTAGTTTTTGCGTTAATAATGTTTATGGCTTATTCAAATGCAATTAACTTTACGGATGGTTTAGATGGCCTTTCTTCAATTACGGTTGCTATAGCCCTTGCTTTTATGGCAATAATTGCATATGTTCAATCACAAGCTGTTGAATTAGTTTATATTGGTGCATTAATTGGTGGTCTATTAGGTTTCTATATATTTAATAAAAAACCTGCTCGTGTTTTTATGGGCGATACAGGTTCGCTTGCTTTAGGTGGATTTTATGCTGTAATTGCTTTACTTTTAAAAGTTGAATTACTATCAATTATTATTGGTATGGTTTTTGTTTTAGAAGCAGTATCAGTTGTTATACAAATCTTATACTATAAAAAAACAAAGAAAAGATTTTTTAGAATGGCTCCATTACATCATCATTTTGAAATGTCTAATTTAAAAGAGAGTGGAACGGTATTATTATTCTATGCATTTGGTTTTGTTTTTGGAGTATTAGGGATGGTGATTTACTTTGTCTAAAAAAGTTTTGGTAATTGGTTTACAACGCTCTGGACATGCTGCAATAAAATTGTTAAAAAAACAAGGATATGAAATTATTGTAACTATTAACAATGAACTTACTAAAGAAGATAAAGAAATTTTAGGTGATATTGTTGTTTATGAAAATGGACATCCTGAAAGTTTACTTGAAGAAAATTGGGAGTTTATTGTTAAAAATCCTGGTGTTCCATATTATATTCCTTTTGTAAAAAAGGCGTTAGAAAAAAATATTAAAATTATTAGTGAAATTGAATTAGCATATATGTATTCAGATAATATTAATTTAGCATTAACTGGTACTAATGGTAAAACAACAACTACAACTTTAATTTATGATATTTTTAAAAAAGCTTTTGATAATGTTTATTGTGCTGGTAACATTGGGCTACCATTATCTGATGTTGTATTAGAGCATAATAAAGGTAATATTGTTATTTTAGAGTTATCTAGTTTTCAATTAATGGGTATTGATTCTTTTAGACCTAAGATTGCTTCAATTATAAATTTAGCACCTGATCATTTAGATTATATGCCAAGTGTTGAATCATATTATAAATCAAAACTTGATATTTATAAAAATCAAGATAATAGTGATTATTATATATTAAATGAAGATGATAAACTTGTTAATGAGTATGTTAAAGATGTTAAAGCACAAATAATTGGTTATTCATTAGAAAAGAAAAGTGATGCTTATTTAAAGGATGATTGGTTGTATTTTAAAGATGAAGCTATCATTGATACTAATAAAGTACAAATCATTGGTAAACATAATCTTTATAATATACTTGTAGCTATTTGTTATGCAAAACTAATGGATGTTTCAACAAAAGTTATTCAAGATGTTGTATATGATTTTAAAGGTGTTGAGTTTAGATTAGAAAGAGTAGTAGGAATGAAAAATAATATCTATTATAATGATTCAAAATCTACAACTCCGGATTCGACAATTACAGCAATCAATGCTTTAAAAGGACATGAAACTGTTTTAATAATTGGTGGTTTTAATAAGGGCTTAAATTTTAGTGAAATGAATGCTTTAATAGATAGTTTAGATAATATTGAATTGGTTTTAGCGTTTGGTGAAATTAAAACTGAATTTAGTAGTTTACAAAAAAAGGTAATTGAATTTGAAAATTTAATTGAAGTAGTTGATTATATTGAAGAGAATGTTGATAATAAAAATATTTTATTTTCTCCAGCAACTTCTTCATTTGATCAATATGATAATTATGAGCAAAGAGGAAGACATTTTAATAAATTGATAAAAAGGTGATAATATGAGAATAATATTTAGTGCTGGTGGTACTGGTGGTCATTTGTATCCAGCAATAGCTTTAGCTGATTATATTTCAAAACATAATGATAGTACTATTTTGTTTGTTGGATCTAAATATCGTATTGAAGCAACAAAAGTAGCTGAACATGGCTATGATTTCATTGGTTTAGATTTAAAAACACCAAGTGGAAGTGTTTTAAAAAAAGCTAAAGGATATTTTGATGTTTTTAAGAATATCAAGAAAAGTGAAAAAATAATTGAAGATTTTAAGCCAGACGTTGTTATTGGATTTGGTGGTTACACTTCATATTCTATTTTAAAAGCAGCTCAAAATAAAAAAATTATAACATTACTTCATGAACAAAATTCAATCATTGGTAAATCAAATAAAGTGCTTGCATCAAAAGTAGATGCTTTAATTACATCTTATGATTTACAAGATCAAGTTAGTAAGGATAATGTCTATTGTCTTGGTAATCCAACTAGTTATCATGTTATGCAAAGTGATATTGCTAATTTGAATGATTATGATTTAAGTAATGATATGCCGACTGTTTTAATTGTTATGGGCTCACAAGGGAGTCAAACAATAGATAATATTATGTTTGATATTTTAAATGAGAAAGAAATTGAAAATTATCAATTAATATATATTTGTGGTAATGATTATTATGAAAGATACCAAGATTTAGATTTTGAAAAAAATGTAAAAATTATTTCTTATGAAAATAAACTTACAAGTTTAATTAAGGCTTGTGATTTAATTGTATCCCGTGCTGGTGCTTCAGCATTGACTGAAATTATTTCAGCCAACAAACCTTCAATTTTAATTCCGAGTATTCATGTTACTAATAATCATCAATACCATAATGCAATTTCTTTAGTCGATGCAAAATGTGCAATTATGTGTGAAGAAAATGAAATGCTTAAAACTAATTTAGTTAAAGAAATTGATAGTTTAATCGTTGATGAAAATAAATTGTTTGAAATGGAAAAAAATACAAAGGTTTTTAATTACAATGATAGTGCAATGAATATTTTTAACTTAATTAAGAAAAAAGTTGGTGAAAAAAATGGAAAATAAAATAATAACTGATTTAAAAAAATTAGGAGTTATGAATATATTTAAAAATGAACCATTATATAAATATACAACATATCGTGTTGGTGGACCAGCTTTAGTATATGTTGATGCTGCAAGTTTTAGTGATGTAACAAAAACAATTGATTATGCCTTAGAAAATAAGATTAAATATTTTGTATTAGGTAATGGATCAAACGTTTTAGTATCAGATAATGTTTTTAGTGGTATTGTGATTTCTACAAGAAAACTAGATAGTTATGAAATAAGTGGTAATAATATTTATGCTATGTGTGGTGTGAATTTAATAAATTTAGCATTCCAAAGTGCTAAAGAAGGTTTAAGTGGGTTAGAGTTTGCTAGTGGAATACCTGGATTAATTGGTGGTTCAGTTTTCATGAATGCAGGTGCATATAAAAAAGAAATGTCAGATATTATTACACGAGTTTTATTATATCGAAATGGTAAACAAGAATGGGTTGATAAATCTGAAATGGAATTTAGCTATCGTCATTCGATTTTACAAAAACATCGTGATTGGATTGTTTTAGCTGTAGATATTGCTTTAGTAGAACATGATAAAGATGATATTATTGAATTAATTGAACAAAGAAAACAAAGAAGACAATCTACCCAACCTTATGATGCTTTTAGTGCAGGTTCAGTATTTAAAAACCCAAGTGATAGTTTATATTCGTGGCAATTAATTGATCAAGCTAAATTGAGAGGTTATCATATAAATGATGCACAGGTTTCAATAAAACATAGTAACTTTATTATTAATTTAGATCGTGCTAGTGCAAAAGACATTTACGATTTGATTAACTATGTAAAAGATAAAGTGTATGAAACAAGTGAAATTGAATTAAAAACTGAGATTGAGTTAGTGAATTTCGATGAAGAAGAATAGTTTATATGATATTGAGTACTATCAAAAAATAAAGATTGCTCAAGAAAGAAAAAAGAAAAAAGTCAAAGTAAGAAGAACAATTATGATTGTTATTGCACTTATTATTCTTGTTTATCTAGTTAGCCCATTATCAAAAGTTGGTGAAATTAGTATTAATGGTAATCAAAGGTATAGTGATGCTGAAATCAAGAAAATTGCTGGTATTCATGAAAATCAATTTAATTTTTTAAAGCCTAGTTTTTTAGTTTCAAGCAAACTTAAAAATAGTAAGATGTTTACAAGTATTAGTGTAAAAAATGGGTTTTTTCAAGATATGCAAATTGATATAAAAGAAAATAGGCTACTTTTTTATACGAATAAAGATAAGAAAATAATTTTTTATGATGAAAAAAATAATAAAATTATTTATGATGGAAATAACTTAAAAAAATATTTAGCAGTAGTACCTGAATTATATTCAAGTGTCGATAAAAGTATTCAGGATAAATTAGTTGAAAAGTTAAGTGAATTAGATGAATCAGTAACAAATGAAATATCACAAATTATTTATATGCCAAAATCATACGATAAAGAGTTTTTTAGGTTTGTAATGAGTGGTGAGAAAAAATTATATATAAATGCTAATTTAGATTCAATAGTTAAAGTTGGTGTTAATTATCATAATTTTGCTGCAAATACAAAATATAAATGTTCTTATATTGAATATATTGATACAGAAAATAAAGCTGTGGTAAAAAAATGTAAATAAGCAAATGAACTTTATTAATTATAATTGTTATAGTATAATTATAAAGAGTGGAGGATGATTAGATGCAACATAATGAAATATATATGTGTTTGGAAGTATCAGAATATTCTATAAAAGCAGTTGTTGCAGAATATTTTAATTCTAAAGTTTTTGTTTTAGCAAGCACAGAAAAAGAATTTACATACAATGAAGATAGTGATGATATTAAAGAGGTAATTGCTCAAGTAAAAGCAGAAATAATATCTTTGTTAGGTTATGAAATTAAAAATACAATTTTAATTATTCCTTCAAACCATTGTAAAAAATTTAGTGATAAAGTAAAAGTAGATGTTATTGCTGAGGATAATGTTGTTTCAAAAGAAGAAGTTTCTTTAGGAATATCTAAAATAATTGAAAAGAATGATAATGATAAAGATTTTGTTGCTAGTGTAACAATTGATAAATATTCAGCTTATGGATATGGATATGTATCAAATCCAGTTGGTTTAGAAGCAAGATACATTGAACTTGAGGCAAGTGTTTATGTAGTTCCAACTGTTATTGCATACCCTTTAATAAAACTTGTTGAAGAAGCTGGATTTAATGTTGTTGATGTTTGTTTAGATATAGTTGCTATTTCTGAAGAATCAATAATACCATCAGCATTGAAAACGGGTGCAATAATAGTCGATATGGGATTTGCAAGTACTAACATTGCTCATTTTAAAAACAATACACTTAAAGCTTATGCTACGATTGAATTAGGCGGAAAACAAATTACTAATGATTTAGCATTATGTGCGCAAATTGATTTTGCAAAAGCTGAAGTGTTTAAAAGAAAATATGTTAATTTAAATATTGCTGAAATAAATGATTTAGTGATTTATCGCTACTACGATGAAGTAAACGATGATGAAGTTGAAATTACTCAAACATTTATTTCTGAAGTAGCTAAGTCTAGAGTTGAGGAAATTCTTGATTTAATTGATAAAGAATTAGCAGAGTTGGAAATCGAAGATGGTGAGCTAGTATACATTAGTGGTGGTGGAAATAATATTAATGGATTGGACTGTGTTTTAAGTCAAAGAAATAAATATCCATACCAATTTATTCATTCAAATACATTAGGTGCTCGCTATTCTGGATATGTGAAATGTTTAGGTGCAATTAAACATGAAGCGAGCTTTAGTCGCACAAGGGGTGAAATAAAATTATTTGTGAACAAAAAAGATTACATTGATTCAATTAACCTTGTTGAAAAGAACAATTTGTTGTATAATAGTAATGATGTAATAGAAAATGATTTTATTAAGCGTTTAGTTAGATATATATTTAATAATTAATAATCGGAGGTTTTTTTATGGAAAGTATCGAATTTGATCAATATGCAAATATAAAGGTTGTTGGAGTCGGTGGAGCTGGTTGCAACGCGCTTGCTAGAATGCAAGAGGAAGGAATTCAAGGTGTTGAATTAATTATCGCTAACACTGATTTACAAGTGCTTGCTAATTCAAGAGTATCTAAACGTATTGAATTAGGTAGTGATTTAACAAAAGGTCTTGGTGCTGGAGCTAATCCAGAAATTGGAAAACAAGCTGCTTTAGAAAGCGAAGGAGCAATTCGTGATGCATTAAAAGGTGCAGACATGGTCTTTATTGCTGCTGGTATGGGTGGTGGAACTGGTACTGGTGCTGCTCCTGTTATTGCAAAAATTGCTAAGGAAAGTGGTGCTTTGACTGTTGGGATTGTTTCACGTCCATTTACATTTGAAGGTAAATTAAGAACTAAACATTCAATCTATGGATTAGAAGAATTAAAAGGAAATGTCGATTCATTAATTATTATTTCAAATGATAAATTATTAGAATTTGTTGGTTCAATTCCAGTTGGAGATGCATTTACTGAAGCTGATAAAATTTTAATTCAAGGTGTACAAACTATTACGGATTTAATTGCTGTACCTGCAATTGTTAACTTAGACTTTGCTGATGTTAAATCTGTTATGCAAGATAAAGGTTCTGCATTAATTGGTATTGGGTTAGGACAAGGTGATAATAAAGCTGAGGTTGCTGCAAAACAAGCGATTGCTTCTCCGTTACTTGAAGCTAGTATCGCTGGTGCAAAACATGCTATTATCAATGTTACTGGTGGTCCTTCTATGACTTTAATGGATTCAAATGAAGCTGTAAGAGTAATTGAAGAGTATGCTGGAAATGAAGATATTAATGTTATTTTTGGGGTTGCTGTTAATGATAACCTTGATGATGAAATGGTTGTTACTGTTATTGCAACTGGTTTTGATTTACCTGAATTAGATGGTGATAAAAAAACTGAAGCTAACGTTGAAAATAATTCGAACGTTGAAAACAATGATACAGTTGCAGCAAAAACAGTTGAAACTGACTATGCACAAAATATTGAAGTAGAAACTGAGAGTGGACAAGATTTAGAAATTCCTGCTTTCTTAAGAAATCGATAGGGGGTCTTAAATATGGCTGTTAAAGGACTAAAAGATTGGATTATGGGTGCTGATCTTGATGATGAGGTTGTAGAAACATATTCTGATGATTTTTCAACAGAAAGTACAAGTATTTTTGAAAATAATGTTGAAACAAGAAGAACTTCTGGTATGGAGTTAAATGAAAACTCAAATAAAAGTAGTCAAATGGTTGTTTTTGAACCACGTAGTTATTCTGAATCTCAATCAATTGCTGATCATTTAAAAGATTGTAAAGGTTGTATTATAAACTTACATCGTGTATCTAAGGATCAGGCTAAAAGAATTATTGATTTCCTTAGTGGTGTTGTTTATGCAATTGAAGGTGAAGTTCAAAAGGTTGGACCTAATGTTTTCTTATGTACGCCAAGCAACTTTGGTGTGTATGGTGAAATAAGTGAAACAGAAGAATAGTCTAAAGCAATACATCTTACATAATAAAGAATATGAAAGTTTAATAATTAGAGTTGAGAATGCTATTTCAGAAGTTTTGCGTTCCAACTCTTTTAAAATTTTATTTTTTGTTTCTAAAAAAGAGGAGCAAATAATTAGAGAATGTTTAAATCACTTTTCTGGCGTAAATTGTGATTTTATTTCTAAAATTATCAACTCTGATTATAAGATGGCTTTATTTGTTTCTGATGATATAATTTCTAATGAGATTGATACAACTACTTTATATAAAATTAAGTTTAATAATAAGTTTAATACTGTTGATCATCGTGATGTTTTAGGTTCATTAATGGCTTTAAATATTTCAAGAAATCTTATTGGTGATATTGTAATTGATAATAATTATATTTATTTTGAAATTGTCAGTTCTTTAAATAAATATTTAAAAGAAAACTTATTAAAAATAAAAAATATTAATGTTAATCTTGAAGAGTCTAGTTCTGAAATAACAAAACATCAAAATTTTTCTTATTTTCAAGGAATTGTTAAATCATTTAGATTAGATAATATTGTAAAATTAATTACTAAACAATCTTCTAATCAAGTAAGAGATTATATTTTATCTGGAAATGTTAAAGTAAATCAAATTGAAACAACAAATTTTTCTAAGTCTTGTTTAGATAATGATGTTATTTCTTTAAAAGGGTATGGTCGTTTTATTGTAGTAATTGATACATCAAGAAAAACTAAAAAAGATAATTATGTTTTGGAATATAAGAAATATGTTTAAGTGTGATTTTTTAAAAATACATTATTGATAAATTACAATAAATTTTTATTATATATTTCAAATAAATTAAGGTATTTTTTTGCATATGTGTATTATTTTTTAAAATAACACTTGTATTTCAAAAAAAAGGGTAGTATAATAGTGAAGTATAGACATAGAACAAAACGTTTTATAAGTTATCATTTTAGAGAGTTACTGGTTGGTGGAAAGTAATTGCACTGCTTATAAATAAATCATTTGGGAGTCTCTTTTCTGAAACTAAGTAGGAAAAAGCGGTTGTTACGTTATAACTTTAAGTAAGTGCACTTTTTTTATAAAAGTGAATTAGGATGGTACCGCGATTATTCGTTCCTTTGTAGGAACGTTTTTTTTATTATAAAGGAGGAAAAAGTATGAATTACAAAGATACATTATTAATGCCAAAAACTGAATTTGAAATGAAAGGTAAATTACCAACAAAAGAGCCTATCATTCAAGAAAAATGGGATGAAATTGATTTATTTGAACTTTTATTAAGTGAAAGAGAAGGAAATAAATCATTTGTTTTACATGATGGGCCACCATATGCAAATGGTGATATTCATATCGGACATGGATTAAATAAAGTTATTAAGGATATTGTTAATAGATCAAAATCTCTTCAAGGATACTATACACCTTATATTCCAGGATGGGATACTCATGGTTTACCGATTGAAACAGCAATCACAAAAACTGGTGTTAATCGTAAAGAAATGAGTGTAGCTGCTTTTAGAGAGTTATGCGAAGAGTATGCTTATAAACAAATTGATATTCAAAAGAAAGGTTTTAAACGTCTTGGTTCAATTGGTGATTATAATAATCCATACATTACAATGACAAAAGATTATGAAGCTCAACAAATTAAGATTTTTGGTAAAATGGCATTAGATGGTCTAATTTATCAAGGGTTTAAACCAGTTTATTGGTCTCCATCATCTGAAACAGCATTAGCTGAGGGTGAATTGGAGTATCATGATAAAGAAGATACATCAGTATATGTTAAATTTAATATGGTTGATGGAAAAGGAGTATTTGGTGATGATGTTGCCTTTATGTGTTGGACAACAATGCCATGGACTATTACAACAACTGTTGGAGTTGCAATTGGACCAGATTTCGATTATGGTTTATATCAAACAAATAATGGTAAATTAGTATTTGCTAAAGATTTAGAAGCAGATATCGTTGCTAAAACAGGTTTAGAAGTTGAGTTACTACAAAGCTTTAAAGGTAGTGAGTTTGAGTATATGAGTGCTTCTAATCCGTACAATGATCGTGAATGTTTAGTTATTCTTGGAGATCATGTGACAACAACAGATGGTACAGGGTGCGTTACTTGTTCACCTGGACATGGGGAAGAAGACTTTAATGTTGCAAAAAAATATGATTTAGAATTATTAATTGCATGTGATACTCAAGGTAAGATGGTTCCTGAAATGGGTGAAGAGCTTGCTGGTGTATATTGGGAAAAAGCAAATACAATTATTATTGATTCAATGGAACAAAGTGGTAGATTAGTAGCTGCTCATAAATTAGTCCATAGATATCCATTTGATTGGCGTACAAAAAAACCACTTGTTTTTATGGCTACTCTTCAATGGTTTGCTTCAATTGAGAAAAAGAGAGAAGAATTGCTAAATGAAATTTCAAATGTTAAGTGGACGCCTTCATGGGGAGAAACTAGAATGCATAATATGATTGCAGATCGTGGAGATTGGTGTATTTCTCGTCAAAGAGCATGGGGTGTACCTATTCCAATTATCTATGATGAAAATAATGAACCATTAATTGATAAAGACATTTTTGATTTTGTTTCTGAAAAATTTGATGAGCATGGTTCAAATTATTGGTTTAATTCTGATGTTAAAGATTTGTTACCACAAAAATATTTTGATAATAATGCTCCAATTGAACAATATCGTAAAGAAACAGATATTATGGATGTATGGTTTGATTCAGGTTCATCACATACAGGTTGTATTGTTGCTCGTGGTATGGAATACCCTGTTGATATGTACTTAGAGGGTTCTGATCAATATCGTGGTTGGTTTAACTCTTCACTAATTGTTGGAACATGTTATCATGGTCATTCACCATATCGTGAAGTATTAAGTCATGGATTTACTTTAGATGGTAAAGGTAATAAGATGTCAAAATCTCTTGGAAATACAATTGAACCATTAAAAGTTATCAATCAATATGGTGCTGATGTTTTTAGATATTGGGTTTCAAGTGTTGATTATCAATCTGATGTTAGAATTAGTGATGAAGTATTAAAACAAGTTGCTGATACTTATCGTAAAGTTAGAAATACATTTAAATTTATTTTAGGAAACTTAAATGGATTTAATGAATCAAAACTTGTTGCAGTTAATGAATTAGAAGATGTTGATAAATACATGCTTATTAAATTAAATAACTTAAATAAAAAATGTATCAAAGCATATAATGATTATGAATTTAGTACAGTATATAATAGTGTTAATAACTTTATTGTTAAAGAACTTAGTGCATTCTATATGGACTTTACTAAAGATATTTTATATATTTTAAAAGAAGATAGTTTAAGAAGAGCTCAAGTTCAAACAGTTTTATATTATTGTATGGATACATTAAACATGTTACTTTCACCAATCTTGCCACATACAAGTGAGGAAGTATATGGATTTATTCCAAAAACTAATAAGAAAGTATCTGTTCATCTTGAAGTTATTCCAGAATTACTAGTAATTGAAAATGAAGCTGAAATTGAAAAACAATATGATTTATTTATGAAACACCGTGATGATGTTTTAAAAGCAATTGAAGTTGCACGTGATCAAAAAATCATTGGAAAATCATTAGAATCAAATGTTAAAGTTGCCTTTAAAGAAGGATATGAGTTTATCAAAGATTTTGCAGATTTACATCAATTATATATTGCATCAAATGTTGAGTTTGTAAAAGCAGATGATGCATCTGAAATGGAAACAGCATTTATCAAAGTTGAAAAATTTGAAGGATATACTTGTCCAAGATGTTGGAACATTGTCAGCAATGATAGAGTTGTTGGGGATTTATGTGATCGTTGTGATAGTGTAGTAAATCATTAAAAATTAAGTGTAGATTGTCTACACTTTTTTTGTTTGGATATGGTATAATTCATTAGGGAAGTGATTTATGTGAAAAGATCTCGTGCAATAATTAATATACTTGCTTATTTTGTATTAAGTCAAGTATTTGGGTTTGGTTTAATTGCTTATGAAAAGCTAACAAACCCATCATTATCATATGATGAAGTTGTATCAAAAATTGATCCAGCAGGATATAGTGGAATTGTAACAATTCTTCTTTTTTTAACAATTCTTGGATTAAATTATGACTATATAAAAAGTAAAATAAGTTATGGTATTGAAAAGCTTAGAGAAACATTATCATTTGGATTTGGTGGTTATGGTACTTTGTTACTATGTAACATTGCCCTTGCACTAGTTTTAGGCTTGCTTAATTTAAACAATCCATCAGCTGAAAATGAAGAAGTTGTTCAAGAATTAATTAAGGGTTCTCCAATATTTTTTTCGATTATTATTATTGGATTAGTTACACCATGTTTAGAAGAACTAATTTTTAGGGTTAGTTATATGGCATTATTTACTGAAGATAAATATACAAAAAAATGGTATCCATATATTTTATGTGCTTTACTGTTTGCTCTTATTCATGATTATACAATATTTACAAATTTTGGAGTTGAAAGTATTTTTACTTTTTTATCGTATTTTTTACCATCATTAGTAATTGCTATTGTATATCGAAAATCAAATCATAATTTATTAGCCGTTATTTTAATTCACATGTTAAATAATACAGTTCCAATTATTTTATTAGGGGTGATTTCATAATGGAAATATTAGCTCCTGTTAAAGATTTGGATAATGCTATTATGGTTTGCAATTTAAAAGCTGATGCAATTTATTGTTCTGGGCCAAAATATTCAGCACGTGCTAATGCTCAAATTTCATTTGAAGATTTAAAAGAAATAATTGATTATGCTCATCTTTATCAAACTAAAGTTTATATAACATTGAATACATTAATAAAAGATGAAAATTTTGATGAGGTACTTGATTATGTTGATAGGTTATGTGAATTACATATTGATGCCTTAATTATTCAAGATTTAGGTTTATTTAATATTGTTCACCAAAAATATCCTGATTTAGATATTCATATATCAACACAGATGCATATTCATAATTTACAATCTGTTGCTTTTATATATAAAAATGGTGCTAGTCGTGTTGTTTTAGCAAGAGAGCTTAATCTTAAACATATAAAAAATATTAGAGAAAAATATCCTGATTTAGAAATAGAAACTTTTGTTCATGGTGCATTATGCACATCATATTCAGGTCAGTGTTATTATAGTTTCTTTTTTAATACCGGTTCTGGTAATTTTGGTACTTGCCAACAAAACTGCCGAAAATGTCACACATTAACTAATAAAAATGAACACTTATTAAGTTTAAAAGATTTATGTATTGGTGAAAATATTTTTGAATTAAATAATGTTAGTGATTCATTAAAAATTGAGGGTCGATTAAAAGGAAAAGAGTATTTATATAGTTGTATTAAGTATTATCAATCAATATTAAATCATAATCCTGATCAAGAAATGTATGATTTGATGCAAGTAGCTTTTAATAGAAAATATACTAAAGGTAGAATGTTTGAAGAGAATGGTTCTATTCTTGGTAATAAAAATCGTATTAATAATCACGGGTTATTAATTGGTAATGTTTTTAAAAATGATGGTAAGTGGCTTTATTTAAAACTAAATAAAAGGTTAACTAGATTAGATAATATTCGTTTTGTTTTTGATGATGGAAATGAAAATGGCATGGTTGTTGAAAAAATTTATCAGGATAATTGTGAAGTTGATTTTGCAAAAAGTGGTATTGTAAAAATTAAAAGTGATTTATTAATAAATAAAGCAGAAGTTTATCTTGTAAAGACAAGACGATATGAAAAGAAAATAAATGAATATCAAAGTAAGTTTTTTATAAAAAATGATTTAAATGTTAAATTAGAAGCATTTATTAATAAAGAGTTAAAGTTGTCGATTGATGATCGTGATTATTATAGTGATTTTATTATTGAAAAAGCTAAAAATCAAGGAATGTCATTAATGGATATTTCAAAACAGCTTTCTAAAACGAATGATACACCTTTTAATTTTAATATTGAATGTATTGGTGATGATAATATTTTTGTTGCTAAGTCGCTTTTAAATGATTTTAGAAGGAAAATAATTTCTAATGAAATAAATGCTATAGTAGATAAAAAGCCATTAGAAAGTAGTAATTACTCTAAAATATCGTTAAATAAAAATGAATCTTTCAATACATATTTTATGATTAGAACACTTGAACAGGCAAAAGCATTGAGTGATTTTAAAATTGATAAAGTTTATGTTGATAATCTTGAAATTTTAGATGAAGTAAATGAGATGTTTGATAATATTATTCCAGTAATGCCTAGAGTTATTAAAGATGATGTTTTTATGAAATTAGTTAAAAAGGTAGAAAAATATTCGACTATTATGGTTAGTGAATTAGGTATGTTGAATTATTTTAAAAATAAAAAAGAAATTGAAACTAATTTTTCATTGAATATTATTAATAGGTATTCTTTATCAATGCTAAAGGAAAATAACGTAAAAAAATCAATTATTTCTTTAGAGAGTGATAGTTATTTTTCGATTGATGGTATTGAAAGTGTGCGATTTGCTTATGGTTATCTTCCATTAATGATAATGGATTATTGTTTAATTAATCAAAATAAGAAGAATGATTGTAATGGTTGTACTTTGTGCCAAGATAAGCAATATTATGTTTATGATGATAATAATAGAAAATTACCACTAGTATATCGTGGAAATAGTTTACTTGAAGTATACTCAAATAAACCATTAAATGTATTATCAAATAAAAAAAGTTCTAGTGAATTTATCTTTTTTACGATTGAAAATTATGATAAAACAATTGAAATTTTAAAAAGTATTACTTTTTAAAATTTTTTATTTTTTTCTTATAAAAATCATTTTTTTAAATATTATGTCTAAATAAAATAATTTAAAAATAATGTAAACATACTATTTTATCTACAATTATTTTTTTAAAAGTATTTATTTGTCTTAAAAGTTGTGCTATAATTAGTCCATACCATTATATAAATGTTAGAAAATGGCTAACAAGTTTCTACCTTACACCAAAATGTAAGACTATAATGGCACAGTATTTTTGTGCTCCTTATAATAGGGCTTTTTTTATTTTAATAGTGGTAAATTATTTTTGGAGGAAAAAATATGTTAAACGCTTTTTTTAAGTTAGAGGAAAGAAAAACAAATGTTAAAACAGAAATTTTAGCAGGTATTACAACATTCTTATCAATGGCATATATTTTATTTGTTAACCCTGAAATTTTATCAACAACGGGAATGCCACTTGAAGCAGTATTTGTTGCAACTGCTATCGCAGCAGCAATAGGAACATTAATTATGGCATTATATGCAAATTATCCAGTTGCTCAAGCTCCTGGAATGGGAATGAATGCTTTCTTTGCTTTTACTGTATGTGGAGCAATGGGGTATACATTTGGACAAGCATTATTTGCAATCTTTTGTTCAGGTTTAGTATTCATGTGCTTAGCTGCATCTGGTATTAGAGAGTTAATCATTAACTCAATTCCAAGTTCATTAAAATATGCAGTTAGTGCTGGTATTGGAATGTTTATCGCTTTTATTGGTTTAAAAGGTGCTGGAATTATTGTTGCGAATGAATCAACATTTGTTAGCTTTGGAAATATCACAGATGGTAATACTTTATTAGCTATTTTTGGGATCTTATTCACTTTGGTTTTAGTAGCTAGAAATACAAAAGCAGCTATCTTTATTGGTATGGTAACAACTGCTGTTGTTGGTGTTATCTTTGGACTTGTAAGTGCTCCTAATGCAGTTGTAAGTAGTGTGCCTGATGTTAGTCCAGTATTTATGAAATTATTTGATTTTGATGTAATGTCACTTTTAACTGATTATAAATTTATTATGGTAATTTTTACTGTATTATTCTTAGACTTCTTTGATACAGCTGGTACATTAATGGGTGTAGCAACTAGAGCTGGATTATTAGATGATGAAGGAAAATTAATAAATGCTAATAAAGCATTAATGGCTGATGCAACAGCTACTACTGTTGGTGCAATGATTGGTACTTCATCAGTTACTTCATATGCTGAATCAGTAGTTGGAGTTGAATCTGGTGGTCGTACTGGATTAACTGCTTTAACAGTTGCTGTATTATTCTTATTCTCATTATTCTTCTCGCCATTACTTGCAGTTGTTACTTCATCAGTAACTGCACCTGCATTAGTATGTGTTGGAGCATTAATGATGTCAAGTTCTAAACATATTGATTTTGATGACTTTGCTGATACTACAGCTGCATTCTTAACAATGATGTTTATGATTCTTGCTTATTCAATTGCTGAAGGTATTGCAGTTGGGTTCTTAACTTATGTTATTTTAAAAGTAGCAAAAGGTGAATCTAAAAAAGTACATCCAATTATGTATGGTTTAGCTGTACTGTTTATTATATACTTTGTTTCAAAAGGATTATAGTAATATTTGAAAGTGGACTTGTTCCACTTTTTTTAAATTTTAAATGTAAATTAACATATTAAATTTATCTTTTTATATTTTATATTAGTTTATAACAAATAGGTTTAAATATTTTTAGTATTTGAACTTGTATTTTTTATATGTTAGTATTTTTATATATAAAAGGGAGATGTTTTGTTATGAGAAGGATGAAAAGATTAGCTTTTTCTTTAATTTCAATAATATTTATCAGTTTTTGTGTAGCGTGTTCTAATCAAAATACTAAAACTGTTAAAATAGAAAAATTTAATTATAATAAAATTAAAGAAACTGAATTTGTTAAAAAAACAACTGAGCTAGAAAAAATTGATAATAAATATAATGTTTATAATAAAAATTTTGAGTATATTAATGATAAGGGAAGTTGTTCTGTTTTTAATAAAGTTGATGATAGTAATTTTTACATTAATTATGATGATATAACTAATTTAAAAATTTATAGATTGATAAATAATGAATGTAAAAAAATAACGTCCTTTAAAAATGTTGGAGCATTATCAATTGATATAATTGCATATAAAGATAATCTTTATTTAAATATAATATTTAATGATGATACAAATAATAAATCAGGATTATGGATGATTAATAAATTTGATAATAAAAAGCATCTTAGTAGCTTCTTTTCAATGGCAAGCGATTTAGATATTGATAAAGTGAATGATAAGTTGTATTCTTTAGAACAATTAGAAGATACGTCATTTTTTAGAAAGTATAGTTTAAATGGTGAAAAGGAAGCTGAATATGAAGTTAAAGGCGAAAGAGCTTATATGAAATTCTATATTGATAATAATATAGTAAATTTTATTGATATAAATGAAATAAAAGAATATACCGAATATGAGTATATAATTGATACCTATATGTTAGATAGTGTTTTTAAAGATATAAAAAATCCTTCAAAAAAAAGAGTTATAATAAAAGGCTCTGAATATTTTTTTAACAATATCGAAAAAACTGAGAAGTATATCATTTTTAATGGATTGTATACACAATTATGCAAAATTGATTTTTCTAAGTGTGTAGAGTATGATAGAGCTTTATTTCTAAATTACGATAATTATTTTTTGATTTCAAAAGATGATTCAAGACTTGATCCAATAGTATATATACACGATTTTGGTTCATACGATGTTGATAAATTATTGACTAATGATGATGTATATCAATTTAGAGTTGTTGAAAATGATTTGTTTATGAAAATATATGAACAAGATTATAATGAATATAAAACAATAAAGTATAAACTAAAATAAATATGCGAAGTGGACTTGTTCCACTTTTTTAAATTTTAGTAACTAGACAATGTCTAATTATGAATGTTATAATTTTTAATATAATTTTTAAAGTGGAGGTAAAATGATGTTAATTATTAGAAATGCAAAACAGGATGAATTAGAACGCTTATTTGAGATAGAAAGTAAGTGTTTTCCAATTAATGAAGCTGCAACAAAAGAAGCAATGGAAGATAGAATAAAAGTAATTAATGATACATTTTTAGTTGCTGAATTGGATAATAAAGCAGTTGGACTAGTTAATGGACCAGTTGTTAATACAAGATTTATTAGTGATGATTTATTTGAAGAAATAATTGCTAATCCAATTAATGGCGGTATCCAAACAATTTTAGGCTTAGCAGTAGATCCTGAATATCAAAAACAAGGTATTGCAGCTAAACTACTTGAAGAATTAGCAAATGTTGCTAAAAAAGCAAAAAGAGAAGCAATTACATTAACATGTAAAGATTATTTAATTAAATATTATGAGAGTCAAGGTTATACAAACATGGGAAAATCAGATTCTACTCATGGTGGTGAAGTATGGTATAATATGACAATGGAATTGTAAAAAAGAACTATTATAGTTCTTTTTTGTAATAATACTTATCATATAACAATTATTATGGTAGAATATATTTAGAAACTTTTAAGGGATGTGAACATATGATTAAAAGATATAGCACTGAAGAAATGGACTTTATTTGGAGTGATATCTCAAAATATAATACATGGTTAAAAATTGAAATTCTTGCTAATGAAGCATGGAATAAATTAGGTGTTATTCCTGATAATGATTTAAAATTAATACAAGATAATGCAACATATAACCTAGATAGAATTAATGAAATCGAAAATGAAACAAAACATGATGTTATTGCTTTTACAAGAGCAGTATCAGAATCATTAGGATATGAAAAAAAATGGGTACATTATGGTTTAACGAGTACTGATGTTGTTGATACAGCTTATGGTTATTTAATTGCTCAAGCAAATAGCCTTTTAGAAATTGAGTTGTATGATTTAGCACAAATTTTAAAACAATTAGCTGATAAATATAAATATACTCCATGTATTGGAAGAACTCATGGGATTCATGCAGAAATAACTACTTTTGGATTGAAAGTAGCTTTATGGTATGATGAATTACAACGAAATATTAAACGCTTTAAAGAAGCTCAAAAAAATATTGAAGTTGGAAAAATATCTGGAGCAGTTGGTACTTTTGGAAATACGCCACCATTTGTTCAAGATTATGTTTGTCTAAATTTAAATATTAATTCATCAAATATATCAACACAAATATTACAGCGTGATCGTCATGCTCAATATTTATCTACATTAGCATTAATTGCTTCATCAATAGAAAAAGTAGCAACTGAAATTAGACATTTACAGCGTACTGAAGTTAATGAAGTAAAAGAAGGTTTTTCTTCTAAACAAAAAGGAAGTAGTGCAATGCCTCATAAACGTAATCCAATTGGTAGTGAAAACTTATGTGGATGTGCTCGTGTAATGAGAGGTTATATGGTTAGTGCTTATGAAAATATTAATTTATGGCATGAACGTGATATTTCTCATAGTAGTGCTGAAAGAATTATTATTCCTGATGCAACAACATTATTACACTATGTAATTAGAAGATTTAAAAGCATTCTAACAAACCTTGAAGTAAATGAAGAACAAATGTTAGAAAATATCTATTTAACAAATGGTGCTGTTTTTTCAGGACAAGTTTTAAATACTTTAGTTGCAAATGGTTTATCTCGTGAAGAGGCTTATGATATTATTCAACCAATAGCATTAGAATCATATCGAAATAAAGAGGATTTTCATGCTTTATTAAGTGCAAATGTTGTAATTGCTAATGTTTTAACTCCAGAACAATTAGCTGGGTGCTTTGATATTAAGCATCATTTAAAAGAAGTTGATACAATCTTTAAAAGGGTATTTACTAATTCAAGATATAAATAAAATCATTGATTTAAATAATAAAAAAATAATTGAGAAGATGATTTCTAATGGTGCAATTGTTTATATTGTAGGTGGTGCAATTAGAGATTACTATCTTAATTACTCAATTAATGATTTAGATTTAGAGGTCTATAATATTAGTTTTGATCAATTAAAAGAGCTTTTTAAAGAAGAAAAAACGTATATAAATGAGACTTTTAAAACAATCAAACTAAATAATATAGAAATAGCCCTACCTAGATTTGAAACTAAGGTAGGGTTAAATTATACTGATTATCAACTTACTTTTAATAATATTGAACCTAAACAAGCAATTATGCGTCGTGATTTTACTATTAATAGTTTGATGTATAACTTAAATGAAAATAAGTTATATGATTTTTGTAATGGGGTCAATGATTTAGATAATAATTTATTAAAGGCAGTTAATTATGATAAATTTAAAGAAGATAGTATTAGAGCATTAAGGTTATTGAAATATCAAAGCAAACTTAATTTAGAAATTGATGATAGAACTTTTAAATCAGCAAGTGAAATTTCTAGTGATTTATGGAAACAGCCTGAAATGATGGTTGCTTCACTATTTAAAAATATAATTAATAATAAATATTTTAAAATTGAATTGCTTTTTGATGTTTTAAATGATTTTTTTGAGGTTGAAAGATTGAAAAATAATATTTCTACTAGTAAACATCATCCAGAAAAAAGTTTGTATAATCATATTGTTGGTACAATAAAATGTTTATTTTTATTAGAAATTGATAATAAAAATGATTTTGAAATTTTATTTTGGACATTGTTTTTTCATGATTATGGAAAATTAGATGTAAATCATACTCACAATTTAGTTAGTATTGAATACTTTAATAAATATAAAGATTATGTAGTTACTAAAAGAAAACATCAAGATATGATTAAAAAACTAATAGAAGATCATATGTGTATTAGAGAATATGCTCAAAATAATGATGAAATAAAAATGAAACATTTAAAAAATAAATACCGTAATCAATTTCATTTACTTACGATTGTAGGTATGTGTGATTATGGTGGGAGAGTACTTGATTTTAATGAAGAGAAGCTTAAAGAAAGAATGCAAGAATATCATGAAGTGGTTATAAAAAAATATGAGGTGTTATAAATGGATAAAGTAATATGTATTGTTGGACCAACCGGAATTGGAAAGACAAAACTTTCTATTGAACTAGCAAAGTTTTTAGATACTGAAATAATTAATTGTGATGCGATACAAGTTTTTAAAGATGTTAATATTTTAAGTGCTAAAGCTACTGTTGAAGAACAAGAAGGAATTAAACATCATTTACTAGATTATTTAGAATTAGATGAAAGATTAGATGTCGCCAATTTTAGAAAAGATGCCTCGAATTTAATTAAGGAGTTAAACTCAAAAGGAAAAATACCTATTTTAGTTGGAGGAAGTGGCTTATATTTAAAATCATTAATATATGACTATAATCTTTCTGAAATTAAGGGAAGAGAAAGTAAGACAATAGAAAAATATCAAAATTATAGTAATGAAGAATTGTTTTCTAAATTAGAGAGTATTGATATGAAGGCAGCTAGTATTCTTCATCCTAATAATCGCAAAAGAGTTTTAAGGGCTATTGAAATATTTGAAGAAAGTAATATCAAAAAAAGTGATTTTATTGAAAAGCAAGAACATAAAATTATTTTTGATGCATTAATAATTGGTTTAGAAATGCCAAGAGAAGAATTATATGAAAGAATTAATATGCGTGTAGATCACATGATTGAAAATGGTTTATTAGAAGAAGTTGATGGTTTATATCAAATGTATCAAGATAAAGATTATCAAGTGTTTCAAGCTATTGGATATAAAGAGTTTTTACCATATTATAATAATGAAATGAGTATTGAAGAATCGATTGCTAAAGTTAAACAGAATTCAAGAAAATATGCAAAAAAACAAATAACATGGTTTAAAAATCAAATGAATGTAGAATGGTTATTAAGTGATGTTAATAATTTTGATAAAACAATTGCTCAAGCAAAAATAATTGTAAAGGATTTTTTAAATGATGAAAGAACAATTTAATAGATTAGAAATATTAGTTAAAGATCAATTAGAGGATATTCAAAATTCTAGTGTTTTAATTGTTGGGATAGGTGGAGTAGGATCATACGCTGCTGAAAGCATTGCTCGTTGTGGCATAAAAAAAATAATTATTGTTGATAAAGATATTGTCGATATAACAAACTTAAATCGTCAACTTATTGCATTACATTCAACAATTAATCAAAATAAAGTTGATGTTATGAAAAAAAGAATTAATGATATAAATCCTTTGTGTGAGGTGGTTGCTCTTAATTTGTTTTTTAATGAAGATACTTTAGATGATGTCTTTTCTTGCGAAATTGATTTTGTTATTGATGCTTGTGATACTATTGAAAGTAAGTTTTTGATAATTAAATATTGTTTGGACAACAAAATACCATTTATATCTAGTATGGGGGCAGCAAATAAGTTTGATGCAACAAAAGTTGAGATTATTGATTTAATGAAAACGTATAATGATCCAGTTGCAAAGGTTTTAAGAAATAAAGTTAAAAAGGCAAGGCTAAAAGGAAAAATACCAGTTGTTTTTTCAAATGAAGTACCATTTAAACCAAAATGTCCAATTGTTGAAGATGATAATATTTCACGAAAAGAATTGCCTTTATTAGGTTCAAACTCATTTGTTCCTAGTACATTTGGGCTTGTTTGTTCAAATTATTGCTTTAATTATTTAAAAGATAAAGCAGAAAAAAAATAGGGTCGTAATGACTCCTTTTTTATTTTTTGATAGTTATTTTAAAAATGTCAAATATTCAATATATATTTCTTTTTTTTATTAGTGTTTTGACAGTAGTTAAAAAATATACAATATTTAGACAATATTTTAGATAAAAATAACTTAAAACAATATTAGTTAGCTAATAAATGAAAAACGAATAATCTTTTGTGCAATTTGCATATATTTGATTTGTCGTTAAATTTGTATTTATTTTTTTATTTTTTTTTGTCTTTTATTGTTAAAAAAAATCATTTTCAAAAAAAGTCATTGTTATATTTTTAAAATTTGTTTTTTTGACATTTAAATAAAAACTTGTGTTGGATATAATAGGGGTATAAAAATAAATGGAGGCAAAAAAATGAGCAAATTAGACAAAACTATCGTTGTTGGTGTCATTGGAGCTGATGTTCATGCAGTTGGTAATAAAATCATTGACTATGCGCTAACAAATGAAGGATTCAAAGTAGTAAACATTGGAGTTCTTTCTAGTCAAGAAGATTTTATTAATGCAGCAATTGAAACTGATGCAGACGCTATCTTAGTTTCATCACTATATGGACATGGTGAAATTGATGCTAGAGGATTAAGAGAAAAATGTGTTGAAGCTGGTATTGGTGAAATTTTACTATATATTGGTGGTAACATCGTTGTTGGTAAACAAGACTGGGCAGTTGTTGAACCAAAATTTTTAGATATGGGATACAATCGTGCTTTCCCACCAGGAACTAGAATTGAAAACGCTGTTGAGGATCTAAAAGCAGATTTAGGTGTATAAAAATGGAATGTTATTTATTAGTTGATTTTGGCAGCACTAATACAAAACTTACTGTAGTTGATATTGAAAATGAAGAGATTATTTTAACTTCAAAGTCAATAACAACTATTGAAGATGACATTATGAAAGGTTTTAATGATGCTTATGAGCAAATAGCTGATAAAGTTAAAGAATACAATATTAGCTTTGTTGATAAACTTGGTTGTTCAAGTGCTGCTGGTGGTTTAAAAATGGTAGCAATTGGTTTAGTACCAGAACTTACAAGTGAAGCAGCAAAAAGAGCATCTCTTGGTGCAGGTGCAAAAATCTTAAAAACATATTCATACGAATTGGAAGATGATGATGTTGTTGAGATGTTAGATTTAAAACCTGAAATCATTTTATTATCTGGTGGTACTGATGGTGGTAATAAGGAAACTATTATTAAAAATGCTAGTGTTTTAGCAAAATTTGATATTAAAATTCCAATTATTATTGCTTGTAATAAGAATGCACAACCAGAAATTGCCAAAATATTTGATGAAGTAGGCTTTGATTATCATCGAAGTGAAAATGTAATGCCAAGCATTAATGTTTTAAATGTAGAAAATGTAAGAAACATTATTAGGGAAGTATTCATGAAAAACATTGTCTATGCAAAAGGTTTAGACAATGCAATAAAATATGTTGGTGATGTTTTAATGCCAACTCCAGCTGCAGTATTAAATGCAGCACAATTGTTATCAAAAGGAACAGAATTAGAAGATGGTTTAGGTGATTTGGTTGTTGTTGATATTGGTGGTGCAACGACTGATATCCATTCTTTATGTGAGGGTTATCCAACAAAGGGTGGTGTTACCATGAAAGGTTTAGCTGAACCATTTGCTAAAAGAAGTGTTGAAGGTGATTTAGGAATGAGATATTCTGTATTGTCTTGTTATCAAGCAGCAGGTTATCGTACATTTGCTAAACACTATCCTAATGATATTTCAATTGAAGATGTAGAAAAAAATATTAAACATCGACATGATGATATTAGATTTGTACCAGAAACAAATAGTGATAAAGCATTTGATGCTACAATTGCTAAAGTATGTTGTGAACTTGCAATCTCTCGTCATGCTGGTTATATTGAAACATCGTATTCGCCATTTGGACAAATGTTTGCTCAATATGGTAAGGATTTAACTGGTGTTAAGTATTTAATTGGAACAGGTGGTGTTTTAGTCCATAATGACTATCCACTTGATATTTTAAAAGCATGTAATTTTGATGAGGAAGCTCCTGATTCATTGAGACCAATGAAGCCAAAATATTTGTTAGATAAAACTTATATTTTATCATCAATGGGACTTCTATCAACAAAAGAACCTGATTTAGCATTAAGAATTATGAAAAAGTATATTAAAGAAATAACGGAGGACTAATTAATGAAAGTACAAAACAAAAAATGGACTGATGAACAGTTCTATGCTGTACGTGAGGAAGTGTTAGCTACTTGGCCAACAGGTGAGGCAGCAAGAGATTTACAAGCTAACATTGAGTATGTTAAAAGCATTCCTGAACATAAAAACTTTGCTCTTGCTTTAGAAAAAGCAGATGCAATTGGAAAAACTTTAGCACAACCTCGTGCTGGTGTTGCAACAATTGATCAACATTTAGAATTATTAACTTATTTACAAGATGTTGGTGGAGCAGATTTATTACCTTCAACAATTGATTCATATACAAGACAAAATCGTTATGAAAATTGTGAACAAGGTATTAAAGAATCACAAGCTGAAGGAAGATCATTATTAAATGGATTCCCTGGTGTAAACCATGGTGTTGATGGTTGTCGTAAAATATTAGAAGGTGTAAATAAACCATTACAAGCAAGACATGGTACTCCAGATGCTCGTTTATTAACTGAAATTATTCATGCTGCTGGATGGACTTCAAATGAAGGTGGAGCAATTTCATATAATATTCCTTATTCAAAAAATGTTCCATTAGAAAAAACATTAATTGATTGGCAATATTGCGATAGATTAGCTGCAATCTATGAAGAAAATGGTGTAAAAATTAACCGTGAACCATTTGGACCATTAACAGGAACTTTAGTTCCACCAAGTATGAGTGGTGCAGTTGCTATTATTGAAGCATTACTTGCTGCTGAACAAGGTGTTAAAAATATTACTGTAGGTTATGGACAATGTGGTAACCAAGTACAAGATGTTGCATCTATTAGAGTATTAAAAGAATTAACAAAAAAATATTTAGCTGATAAAGGATATGAAGGATGCGTTGTTACTACTGTTTTCCATCAATGGATGGGTGGTTTCCCTGCTGATGAAGCTGAAGCGTATGCTGTTATCTCAAATGCAAGTATTACTGCTGCTTTAGCTAAAGCAACAAAAGTTATTGTAAAAACAACTCATGAAGCTATTGGTATTCCGACAAAAGAAGCAAACGCTAATGGAATTAAAAACACAAAAATGGCACTACAACTTCTTGAAGATCAAGTAATGTTAGATCAACCTGCTTTAGATGCTGAAATGAAATTAATTGAAGATGAAATTAATTGTTTAATGGACGCTGTTTATGAAGCTGGAAAAGGAGATTTAGCTGTTGGTGTTATTGAAGCATTTAAATCTGGTATTTTAGATATTCCATTTGCACCATCTGTTTATAACTTAGGTAAAATGCTTCCTGCTCGTGATAATGAAGGTTGTGTACGTTACTTTGATTTTGGTAATATTCCATTTACAGAAGAAATCAAAAAAGCTAACCGTGAAAAATTAGAAAAAAGAGCAGAAGTAGAAGGAAGACCAGTAGGATTTGAAATGACAGTTGATGATATTTATGCTGTTGGACAAGGTCACTTAATTGGAAGACCAGAAAATTGGAAAGAGGGTATTGAATAATGAAAATCGTTGATGTAATTTGTAGTGCAGGTAGAACAGGATTTTATTTTGATGATCAAAAAGCAATCAAATCAGGTGCAACAAATGATGGATTAGCTTATATTGGAGATCCAGTTACAAAAGGATTTACTTCAATTAGACAACCAGGTGAATCAATTTCTGTTATGTTAGTATTAGAAGATGGACAAGTTGCTTTAGGAGATTGTGCTGCTGTGCAATACTCAGGAGCTGGTGGACGTGATCCTTTATTCCTTGCTGCTGATTTTATTCCAGTAATTGATAAAGATATCAAACCATGGTTAGTTGGAAAAGATGTAGCAACTTTCTTAGATAATGCAAAAGAATTAGATGCTATGGAAATTAATGGTCAAAGATTACATACTGCAATTAGATATGGTGTATCTCAAGCATTATTAGATGCTAGTGCAAAAGCAAATAAAGTAACTATGGCTGAAGTTATTAAAAAAGAGTTCAATATGACACACAAAATTGAAAGAAGACCTATTTTCACTCAATCTGGTGATGATCGTTATATGAATGCTGATAAAATGATTATTAAAGGTGCTGAATTATTACCTCATGCTTTAATCAATAATGTTGAAACAAAATTAGGTAAAGATGGTTCAATCTTAAAAGATTATGTGGCATGGTTAAGAGATCGTATCCAAACAATTGGTAAAGATGGATATAAACCAAAAATGCATATTGATGTATATGGAACAATTGGTGAAGCTTTCAATTTAGATGTTGAAAAACAAGCTCAATATATTGTTGAATTAGAAAAAACTGCTGCTCCATTTGATTTAATTATTGAAGGACCAATGGATGCTGGAAATAAAGAAGCTCAAATTGAAAATCTTGCTGCTTTAACTGCTCGTTTAGGTGAGTTAGGTTCAAAAGCACAATTAGTTGCTGATGAGTGGTGTAATACATTTGATGATGTTGTTGATTTTGTTAATGCAAAAGCTGGACATATTATGCAAATTAAAACTCCTGATTTAGGAAGTGTTCATAATGTTGCTCAAGCAGTAATCTATTGTAATGAAAGAGGATTTGGTTCTTATGTTGGTGGAACATGTAATGAAACAGATGTTTCAGCTCGTGCGACAACTAACGTTGCTTTAGCAACTAAAGCTAGTCAAGTTTTAGCAAAACCTGGTATGGGTGTAGATGAAGGGTATATGATTGTTAATAATGAAATGAATCGTGTTGTTGCTTTAGCTAACCGTAAATAGTATTTGTATCCTTTTGTTATTTTTGATATAATTTAAATGTATGATAACATGAAAAAGGGAGATAAATAATGAATGATATACAAAAAGACTATTTAATAGGGTTAACATTGAAAAAACTAAAAAAATATGATTTAGCTTCAATTAAGGAAGTTAATGTAAATAATGATAGTTATGTTGAGAATATAGAAAGATTTATTGAAAAGTATGGAAAGGATCTTTCAATAATTGAAAAAATTTATCATTTTATTAAAAGTGATGAACAACTTTTACAAGAAAATGATATTAATATTGAAAAGATTGGTTTATACAATAGTATTAAAACTTCAGATTACTATTTTACTATTTCTCAAGTTGATTTCATTAGTATATTAGAAGTTATTCAATGTTATATGAAAGATTACTTACCATTAGGTTCAGTAGTGAAACTAAATAAAGAAAAATTAAATATTGAAAGTTCAAAAGATTTAATTGTTGTCATTGAACAAAGAATGATTCACCCAAAAGGAAAGCAATATTATATTGATTATCGTGCTATTCCATATCCTATGGGAATCTTTAATGAACAAATGTATGTTTATTTTTCAAGTGAAGACATTGAAGAAATTATCTTCAGTGGATATAGTGATCCAGAAAACGAAGGGTATGAATTAGCTTTAAAAGAGAGTTTAATTGATAATGACATTTTATCCATCTCATATCAAAAAGATTTTGATGAAGAAAAAAGCTATTAATAAAAAATAAAAGATAGCTATCAATGATAGCTATCTTTTTAAATAGGAAGGGTGAAACAATGAAAGTAATTAATTATTCACAGATTGTTGAAGAAACAAAAATTGCTTGTATGAAAATGGCAACTGATTTGCCAATGGATGTTCAAAACAAACTTGAAGAAATGCGTAAAGAAGAAGATGCACTTCTTGCTCAAGAAATGTTAGATATTATTGTTGAAAATGCTAAAATTGCTCGTTGTGAAAATAGACCAATGTGTCAAGATACTGGAATGGTAATCTGTTTTGTGAAAATGGGACAAGATGTTAGAGTTGAAGGTGGTAGCATTGAAGCTGCTATTAATGAAGGTGTAGCTTTAGGTTACGATGAAGGTTTTTTAAGAAAATCGGTTGTTAATAACCCAATTGAAAGAAAAAATACACAAAATAACACTCCTGCTGTTGTTCATTATGAAGTAGTTGAGGGTGATGAATTTGTTTTAGAATTTGCTGCTAAAGGTTTTGGTAGTGAAAATATGTCACAATTAAAAATGTTTCCTCCTGCTGCTGGATTAGCTGGAGTTAAAGAATTTGTGAAAAAGGTTGTTTTAGAAGCTGGTCCTAATCCATGTCCACCAATTATTGTTGGTATTGGCTTGGGTGGTACATTTGAAAAATGTGCTATGATGGCAAAGAAAGCAGCAATTAGATCAGTTGATAAAGAAAATCCAAATAAAATGTTAGCTGAATTAGAGGCTGAATTATTAGATGAAATTAATAGTCTTGGTGTTGGTCCACAAGGATTTGGTGGTAAAACAACTTGTTTAAAAGTTAATATTGAAATGTATGCAACTCATATTGCTGGTTTACCAGTTGCAGTAAATATAAATTGTCATGCTGCAAGACATGTAAAGGTGGTGCTTTAAAATGGAACAAAAGAAAATTCAAACACCATTGACTCATGAAGTATTAGCTGGTTTAAAATCTGGTGATCAAGTTTTATTGTCTGGTACAATATATACTGCTAGAGATGCTGCTCATGCAAGAATGGTGCAAGCACTTGATGAAAATAAACCATTACCATTTGATGTGAAAGGGCAAGTTATTTATTATGTTGGTCCAACTCCAACTAAACCTGGACAAACATTTGGAAGTGCTGGTCCAACTACAGCTTATCGTATGGATGCTTATACGCCAAGAATGATTGATGAAGGTCTTGTTGGAATGATTGGTAAAGGTAAGCGTTCTGACGAGGTAAAAGAGGCTTTAAAAGATAAAGCTGTTTATTTTGCTGCTGTTGGTGGTGCTGCTGCTTTAATGGGAAAATGTGTTGTTAAATCAGAAATAATTGCTTATGAAGATTTAGGTGCTGAAGCAGTTAGAAAACTTGAAGTAAAAGATTTACCAATTATTGTTGTTAATGATATTCATGGTAATGATTTATATATTAGTGGTAAAGAAGCTTATTTAGAAAGCAAAGGTGAAAAGTAGTGTTAATAAAAAATAGTATAGCTGGAACATTAGAATCTAATGATATTATGGTTGAATTATTTTTAAATGATAGTGGTCGTATTATTGAATTAGATAGTCCAGTAAAAGCACAATTTGGCGATGAGATTATTGAAGTTGTTAATGGTGTTTTAGATGAGTTTAAAATTGATAATGTTAGAGTTGTTTTAAAAGATAAAGGTGCTTTAAACTTTACGATTAAAGCTCGTGTTAAAACAGCAATCATAAGGGGGCAAGAATAATGGAACCATATATTAGATCGGCTTTGTTTATTCCTGCCAATAATCCAGGAATGGTTCAAAGTAGTGACTTACTTGAAGCAGATGCAATTATCTTTGATTTAGAAGATGCAATTAGTATTGCTAATAAAGATAGTGCTCGATATTTATTAGAAGAAGCTTTTAATTTTTTTGATAAAAGTGATGTTATTAGAATAGTTAGAATTAATCCAATGGATTCACCTTTCTTTTATGATGATATTGAGGTTGTTAAAAAATTTGATGTTGATTATATTATGCTTGCAAAAGCATCACAGGAAAGTGTTAAAGAACTTGCTGCAAGACTAAAAGGAACTGATATTAAAATTGTTGTTTTAATTGAAAGTGCTTATGGTGTCTTTGATTTAGCTAATATCATTAAGGCTTCTGATTTAGTAGAAGGAATGTTATTTGGTGCTGAAGATTATGCTTTAGATATGCAAATTGTTAGAACAAAAGAATCTAATGAAATTTTAGTGGCTCGTCAAAATATTGCGACTACTTGTAAAGCATTAAATATCTTTTCTTTAGATACACCATTTACTGATGTTGAGGATTTTGAAATGTTAGTATGTGATACTAAAAAAGCTCGTAATTTTGGTTTTAGTGGTAAAGCGTGTATTAATCCAAGACAAGTAACATATGTTAATGATGTTTTTTCACCAAGTATGGATGAAATTGTTTATGCACAAGAGGTTATCGAAGCTGCTAAAAAAGCTGAGGCTGATGGTTTAGGTGTGTTTAGTTTAAATGGTAAAATGGTGGATGCACCTATTATTAATCGTGCTAAATTAACATTGGAAAATGCAAAGAAAGCAGGTATTAAATATGAGTAAAATGTTTTCTGGGATAAAAGAATATCAATATCAAAATTATAATTTTACAAAAGATAATGCTTTTGATATTTCAAGTAAGCAAATTGAATTAGAAGATATAAAGAATAAAATTAATTTCTTTGATGGAATGACTATTAGTTTTCATCATCATTTAAGAAATGGTGATTATGTTGCTAATATGTTGTTTGATATTATTGAAGAATTAGATTTAAAAGATATTACAATCGTTGCATCAAGTATTTTTCCTGTGCATAGTAAAATGGTTAAGTTAATTAAAAACCAAAATATTACAACAATTTATGCTGCATATATTTCTGGAGAAGTTGCTGATTGTATTTCAGAAGGTTATTTAAAAAATCCTGTTTATATGCATTCTCATGGTGCAAGAGCAAGAATTCTTTTAAATAAAGAAGTTAAACTTGATTTAGCCATTATAGCAAGCCCTGCAATTGATAAAAACTCAAATATTAATGGTAGTGAAGGTCCATCATCATGTGGTGTCTTAGGTTATGCTTATGCAGATGCTATGGTTGCTGATAAAGTTGTAGCAATCACTGATTACATTGTTGATGAAGTTAGTGATGTTGAAATTGCTGGTAATTTTGTTGATTATGTTATTAAGGTTGATAGTATTGGTGATGCAAATGGTATTGTTAGTGGAACAACACAGGTTACTAAAGACCCAATTGGTTTATTAATAGCAAGAAATGCAAATAAAGTAATTGAATATAGTGGTTTATTAAAAGATGGATTTAGTTTTCAAACTGGAGCAGGTGGAATTTCACTTGCAGTTGCTCAAGAGTTAAAGAAAACAATGATTGAAAAAGAAATTAAAGGTTCTTTTGCAAGTGGTGGTATTACTAACTATTTAGTTGATATGTTAGAAAATAATTTATTTGAAAGATTAGAAGATGTGCAGTGTTTTGATTTAGGTGCTGTTGCATCAATAAAAAGAAATGAAAATCATTGTAAAATGTCGGCTTCTCATTATGCTAATCCTTATGATGAAACAAACATTGTTAAAGATTTAGACGTTGTTATTTTAGGTGCAACAGAAATTGATTTAGACTATAATGTTAATGTTACAACTACTTCAAATGGTGTTATTATGGGTGGTTCTGGTGGACATAGTGATACTGCAGCAGGAGCTAAACTAGCAATTATTGTTTCTAAATTAGTATCTGGTCGTATTAGTGTTATTAAAGATCGTGTAACTACTATTACTACTCCAGGTGAAAGTATTGATGTATTAGTAACTGATTATGGTATTGCAATTAATCCTAAACATCAAAAATTAATTGAAAATCTTAAAAATAAAACAAATTTAAAAATCTATACGATTGAACAATTATATCAAAAAGCTTTAGATTTGACTTCTATTCCTAAAAAGATTGAGTTAAGTGATGAAGTGGTTGGTATTGTTGAGTATCGTGATGGTACAATCTTAGATTATCTGTATAAAACAAAATAGTAGGAAAAACCTACTATTTTTTGTGATTAACTTATCATTTGGATAAAAAGTCTATAATTTGACATGAAAAGTTAATATAGATATAATAAAAATATGTTTTAATGATTGGAGTAGTTAAATGAAGAAAATAAAGAATTTAGTTGTATTAATTGTCTTTTTTGCAATATTTGTCTGTCCTACTATTGGTTGTCAAAAAAATGATGTTAATGCAAAAGCAATTATAACTTGTAAGCAGAAAAAACAAACAAAGACATGTTATAGTAAGTATGAAGATAGATATGTAAATTATAAAAAGGAAAAAACTATTTTTTATAAAAAAAGTAAGAAAAAGAAATTTTTTGAGCTAACACGCTATGATAAAGGTGGAAAATATGCTTTAAAAGAACAGTATTACTTTAATAAAAAGGGTCAATTATTATCAAATGGTAAGGATAAAGCTAAAAAGGTAGTTTATGATTACTATGGGAATGGAAAAGTTAGTAAAGTAACAAGGTATACATATAATAAAAAGGGTAAATTAGTTAATAAGAAAGTTGAAACAAAAAAGTATCTAAAAAATAAACCTGTTTTAGGTATTCAATATGCTAGTAAACCTTTAAGTTTTAAAAGTATCTATAATACTAATCATTTTACTCATCCATCAGTAATTAATTTAAATAGTAAATGGAATGGTTATCAATATTGGCTAGCAATCACTCCATATAAAAATTCACAAGGTAGAACTGAAAATCCACATGTTTATGCTAGTAATAATATGGTGGATTGGATTGTGCCAAATGGTGCTAAAAATCCTTTAGATGTTCCACTAGGAAATCGTGATAAAAGATACAATTCAGATACTCATTTAATCTATAATGAAGATAAAGATCAATTGGAGTTATTTTGGCGTTATGTAGATCATACAACAAAGAAAATTATTACTTATAAAAAAACATCTAAAGATGGTAGAAAATGGAGTCAAAAAAAGGTTGTATATGTTACTAATACAAAAGTTAATTCATTTTTATCGCCATCAGTTGTCTTAGATGATAATTATAAATTATGGTATGCTAAAAAAGATGGTTATGTCTATTATATAAATAGTAATAATGGTGTTGATTGGTCAAAAGAAGTTAGAGTTAAACTTCCTTTTGCAAATGATAAATTAAGAACTTGGCATTTAGATGTTAAGAAATATGATGATAAATATGAAATGCTTATTACAGCATTTAAAATGCGTGGACATTATCCAATTATTGGTGATCGCGTTGGTATGGATTTATATTATAGTGAGTCTGAAGATGGTATTAACTGGACAAAAGCAAAACTAGTTATGAAACATTCAAATTTAAGAGGTCGTTTTGATGGAATGAATTTATATCGTAGTAGCTATATTAAAAAAAATGGTAAATATGCTTTAATATATAGTGGTTTTGATTATAATCGAACTAATGGCGTTAGTTTGGCTTATGGAGATAGTTTATTTAATTTAAAAGGACTAAGAAATAGAAATGATGCGATTGCGACATTTCAAAGTAAATAAACAGGTTAATACCTGTTTTTTTTATAATAGGACATGATGTTGTCATATTAATTATTTATAATTAACTTAGTTGATAATTTTTTATTTAGTGAAGTTTATAGTGCTTTTTTTAAAGAACATATTGGTAATCATTTCAAGTTTAAAGTCGTTTATCAAAATTAAAGAACAATCTTGATAAAACATATATGGATGCTATCAAGTGTTCAAAATATAAAAAATCTTTAAAAACTCATAATAGGTATGAAAAAAATGATTTGGACATACTTTAAGTTGGGGAATTTGTTATAATTAGGTGGGTGATAAAATGTCATTATCAAGATTACTTGAGATAACAAATCTTCTTTTAGTAAATAAAACATTATCAGCAAAATACCTTGCTGATTATTTTGATGTCTCAACAAGAACGATTTATCGCGATATTGATAAATTAACGCTTGCTAATATTCCAATTTATGCAAATAAGGGTAAGAATGGTGGTTTTTCACTTTTAGAGGAATATACTATTAATAAGCAAATAATTGATAAGGATGATCAACTTAGAATTATTAATGCTTTAAATGATATTCCTATTTCTAGTAATATTAGTACAATAAATAAATTAAATGCTTTATTTAATGTTGAAAAAAGAGATTGGATTCAAATTGATTTTAAGCCATGGCATGAGATTAGTGATAGCAATATTTTTGATAGTTTAAAAAGTGCTATTTTAGATTCGAAAAAAATAAATTTTGAATATTGCAGTAATAATGGAAAAATATCAATAAGAAATGTTTGTCCATTTAAGATTTATTTTAAAGCGTATGGTTGGTATTTAGTTGGCTATGATCTTGATAGAGAAGATTATCGTATTTATAAAATTACTAGATTAACAAAATTAATGATTTTAGATGAATTTGATTATAGTATTTTTGATAATATTGATTTAAAAAAATTATTTTATATTGATGAAAACGATAATATTAAGGAAAAAGTTGTTTTTAAAATTAATAAAATGATGGCATTTAGGGTGTATGATGATTTTAAAAGTCATGAGGTTGAAGAGGTTAGTGATGGTTTTATAATAAAAACTGAAGCGGTTTTAAATGAATGGTATTATAATTACTTGTTATCATATACAACAAATATTGAGATAATAGAGCCATTAATATTAAAAGATAGATTAAAAAGTTTATTAAAAGAAATGGTTGAAAAAATTTAAGAAAAGGTGAGTATAATGAAAATATTAACTATATATAATTCAAAGACTGGTTTTACAAAAAAATATATTGATTTTTTAAAGGAAGATATTGATATGGATGTTGTATCAATAGATAAAATTAAAAGTGTAAATATAAATGATTATGATAAAGTTATTTTTGCATCATGGATTTTTGGAGGTAAAATAAAAAAACTTGAATTTTTAGAAAAGTTGAATACTGCTAAAGAAGATATTATTGTTTTAGCCGTTGGTGCTTCATTACATAATAATGAAGTGTTAAGTGATATTAGTAAACTAGGTTATCATGGTTTTTATTTACAAGGTGGTTTAGCGTATGATAAAATGGGTTTTCTTGATAAAAAAATGATAGGAATGTTTGCAAAAGCATTAAAAACGAAAGATGATTTAAGTGATGATGAAAAAATATTAGCTGATTTAATTCAAGATTCATTTGATATGTGTAGTAAAGATAATTTAAATGATGTAGTAGATTATTTAAAAAAATTATAATTTTAATATTATGACATAGTTTAATATACTATGTCTTTATTTTTGAATATGCTATATTAAAAAATGATTTTATAGTATAATTTTTTCAAGAGAATAAATATTTATTTAGTTTATGGAGGTAAAATAATGGAAGTTAAGATTAAACTTATTGATAAAACAACAATTGAATTGCTTGAAGACGCTAAAAAGGGAGATATTATTAAATTAGATAATTTGGATGATATTCAACTTGATTTATCAAAAATTGAAGAGAAAATAAAAGAATCTAAAGATTTGGAATATGAAAAATATTTAGAAAAAGAAATTAGTGTTAAAAGAAAGGAATTTGAATTGTCATTAGAAAATGAATTACAAAAGAAAGATAGTGAATTAATTGAATTAAAAACTAAATTAAGCACTAGTATCAAAGAGGCTGAATTGCAGCTGAAAAGTAATTATGAAGTTCAAATTTTAAAATTAGAATCTGAAATTAAAGAGATTAAAAACAGAACAAATATTGAAATTGAAAATGAAAAAAATAAAGTTGCGATTGGATTTAATCAAGAAAAGGAAAGCCTTAATACTCAAATTGCTTTACAAAAACAAGAGATTGAATCATTAAAAGATTTTAGACTTAAACAAAGCACAAAAATGGTTGGTGAAAGTTTAGAACAGCATTGTGAAATTATGTATAATCAATATGGTAGAATTGCCTTTCCAAATGCTGAGTTTTATAAAGATAATGATGCTTCTTTAGGAAGTAAGGGTGATTACATATTTAAGGAATATGATGAAAAAGGTAACTTGTTGTTGTCAATTATGTTTGAAATGAAAAACGAGCAGGATACTACAGCTACTAAACATAAAAACAGTGATTTCTTTAAAAAGTTAGATGATGATAGAAACAAAAAGGCTTGTGAATATGCTGTTTTAGTAAGTATGCTAGAACAAAATAATGAGTTATATAATGATATTACAAAAGTTTGGGAATATGATAATATGTTTGTTATAAGGCCTCAACATTTTATTAATATTATTAGTTTATTAAGAATTGGTAGTCTTAAATCACAACAATATAAAGTTGAAATAGAACAAATGAAAAATGCGAGTATTGATATAATTGATTTTGAAAGTAAATTAGAAACTTTTAAAGATGACTTTGGAAGAAATTATTCTTTGGCAAGCAAAAAGTTTACAACAGCAATTGATCAAATTGATAAAACAATTGAAAACCTTCATAAAATTAGAGAAAATTTATTAGGTTCTGATAAAAACTTAAGGATTGCTAATGAAAAACTAGATAAACTTAGTATTAAGAAATTAGCAAAAAATAATAATACGATTGAAAAATTAATTGATAATAATAATAATGAATAATATTGATAAACATCAAATAAATTATAGTTTTGAATTTTAATTTGTTGATGTTTTTTTTAGGTATCATATTTTTTGTATTATAAAGTAATAGATAATATGATATAATGTTGGAAGGTGATTTTAATGGAACAAAACTTAAAGAAATTCTTAAAAGAAATTAAAATAAATGAAGAATATTTTTCATATTTTGAAGAAACTCAATTAGTAAAAGCAGAGTATATTGAAAGTGCTCAGCTTATTTTAGCATACCTTGATTTTGTAAATGTTCTTCCATTAGACGTTTATAAATTATTGGAAGAAAAAACTTTTGAACACGATCACAATATGAAAATAATTTATGAAGTCAAACAAGCAGTTTATTTAGATGAATATGTTTATGATTATTATAATTATTTTATTGAAAATAAACTTCTTGATGATAGTAATTCATACCTTAAAAAAATAAATTTAGAATATAAAAATCGTAATTTAATAGTGAAATTTGCTAATGAAGGCTTAAAATTGATGTTTGTTCCATATCAAAATAAATTAGAAAATATGATGCAATTAGCTGGATTTAATATTGAATATAGCTATGAAATTGATGAAAATAATGAATTAGATAATAAAATTGATGAAATGATTAAACATGAGGAAAATATTGTTAGTAAAAAGGTAAATGAAAGTAAACCAATAACAAGCCCAATTACTCAAAGTCAAAAACAAACTAGAATAACATATAAAAAATCAATTAAAGATTTATCAAATTATGAGACAATGTCTATTATTGATTTGTATGATGATTATATTGATGTATGTGTTGAAGGATTTATTTTCGATGTTAAAACAATTAAAACAAAGAATGGACGCCATATTCAAACAATTAAACTTAGTGATTTTAGTGATTCAATTATGTTAAAAAGATTTGAAGGAAATGGTTTAACAATTGATGATTTAAATGAAATAAAAAGTGGAATGTGGATTAGAGCACTAGGAGATGTTCGATATGATAATTTTGCAAATGAACATGTTTTGTTTTTAAAATCAATTCAAATGATAAAGTCTAAGACAATTGAAAAATATGATACTAATATTGAAAAACGTGTTGAATTACATTCACATACTAATATGTCAACAATGGATGGACTATCAACGCCAAGTGAGTATATTAATCAAGCCTTAAAATATGGTCATAGTGCTATTGCTTTCACTGATCATAATAATGTTCAAGCATTTCCTGATGCATATCATGCTGCTGCTAATAGCGGACTTAAAGTAATTTATGGAATGGAATCTAATTTAATTGATGATGAAATTAAAATAACTTTAAATGCAAAATGCGATGAATCATTAAATGATGCTACTTATGTTTTTTTCGATTTTGAAACTACTGGTTTAAGTAGTGAAAGTGATGAAATAATTGAGATTGGTGCAATTAAATATCAAAATGGGTTGGAGATTGATCGTTTTCAATCATTTGTAAAACCAAAACAAAAAGTATCATTATTCATTAAAGAACTAACAGGTATAAGTGATAGTCATTTACAAAATGCTCCAGATATTAGCGTAATATTACCTGATTTTGTATCTTTTTATGAAGATAGTGTACTAGTTGCTCATAATGCAACCTTTGATATTGGATTTTTAAAAACTGCACTTATTAAAGAGAAATTACCACAAGTAGATAATTGTGTTATTGATACTTTACAATTAAGTAGAGTTTTAGATAAGAAAAGAAAAGTTCATAATTTAGGAGCTTGTGCAAGATCGTATGGTGTTGCATATAATACAGATGTTGCGCATAGAGCAGATTATGATGCTATTGTTTTAGCTCAAGTTTTTGAAGGAATGAAACATGATTTAATTACATATCATGAAATTGAAGTTATTTCTGATATTAATAAATTATGTGATAAATCATTTTTAATTAGACAAAGACCATATCATTGTTCAATTTTAGCTAAAAACCAAGCTGGATTAAAAGATTTGTTTAAATTGGTTTCAAAAGCTCATATTGATTATTATTATGGTGAACCTCGTTTATTTAAATCGACAATTGCTACATTAAGAGAAAACTTACTAATTGGAAGTGGTTGTCTTAATGGTGAAATATATCAACAAGCTAAATCTTTAGATAAAGAGCAATTTATTAAATTAATGGATTATTATGATTATATTGAAGTATTTCCACCAAATAATTTAATTCATTTAGTTGATTTAGAAGAGTTTAAAAGTATCGATGAAGTAAATGATTTAACAAAATATATAATTGAATGTGCTAATGAAGCAAATAAGATTGTTGTTGCATCTGGAGATGCCCATTATGTTGATGAAAAACAAAAAGAATATCGTGAAGTATATATTTCTGCATTAGGAATTGGTGGTAAGATTCATCCATTATTTGATCGTAAAGGTAGAATTAAGAATATTCCTAATCAACATTTTAAATCAACAACTGAAATGTTAGAAGATTTTGTTTTCTTAGGTGATGAATTAGCAAGAAAAATAGTTATTGAAAATACAAATGTGATTGCTGATATGATTGAAGAAGTAAAACCAATCAAAGATAAGTTATATACACCAAAAATAGCTGGGGTAGATGAAAAACTTACAAAAATGTGTTATGAGAATGCTTATGCTCAATATGGTAATCCTTTGCCTGAAATTGTTAAAGAGCGTCTTGATAAAGAATTGAATAGTATTATTAAACATGGTTTTTCTGTTGTTTATTATATTTCAAGCCAACTTGTAGAAAAGTCTTTAAGTGATGGTTATCTTGTTGGATCAAGGGGTAGTGTTGGTTCATCATTAGTTGCTACTTTAGCAAATATTACTGAAGTTAATCCATTAGTTGCTCATTACTATTGTCCAAATTGTTCTTATAGTGAGTTTTTTGAAGATGGTAGTGTTAGTAGTGGATATGATTTAGAAGATAAAGAGTGTCCTCATTGTCAAACAATGTTAAAAGGTGATGGACAAGATATTCCATTTGAAACTTTCCTTGGATTTGAAGGGGATAAAGTACCTGATATTGATTTAAATTTCTCAAGTGAATATCAACCAGTAGCACATAATTATACTAAAGAATTATTTGGAGAAGATTATGTATTTAGAGCAGGTACAATTGGAACTGTTCAAAATAAAACTGCTTATGGATATGCAAAAGGATATCATGAAAAGAAAAACACTGACCATGATACTAGAGGTACTGAATATGAAAGGTTAGCAATGGGTTGTGAGGGTGTTAAAAGAACAACTGGACAGCATCCTGGTGGTATTATTGTTATACCTGATTATATGGATGTTCATGATTTTACACCAATAAACTATCCTGCTGATGATATTGGTTCAAGTTGGAAAACAACACATTTTGATTTCCATGCAATTCATGATAATGTTTTAAAATTAGATATTTTAGGTCATGTTGATCCAACAGCAATTAGAATGTTACAAGATTTAACAGGAATTGATCCTAAAACAATCCCAACAAATGATAAAAAAGTATTATCACTATTTTCTAGTAATGATGCAATCGAAATAAGTGATAAAGTTAATTACAAAAATGCAGCGATTGGTATACCTGAGTTTGGGACACAATTTGTTCGTTCAATGTTAGAAGAAACTGATCCAAAAACATTTGCTGAATTAGTCCAAATATCAGGATTATCACATGGTACAGATGTTTGGTTAAATAATGCGCAATCATTAATTAAACGTAATATATGTACCTTAAAAGAGGTTATTGGTTGTCGTGATGATATTATGGTTTATTTAATGTATAAAGGTTTAGAACCAAAGCTTTCCTTTACAATTATGGAAGCAGTTAGAAAGGGTAAAGGATTAAAAGATGAATGGATTGAAGCCATGCATGAAAATAATGTGCCACAATGGTATATTGAATCATGCGAAAAAATAAAATATATGTTTCCTAAGGCACATGCTGTTGCTTATGTATTAATGGCAATACGAGTTGCTTGGTTTAAAGTGTATTACCCACTTGAATATTATGCTACATATTTTACAACTAGATGTGATCAATTTGATATTGAAACAATGGTTAAAGGTATTGATGCAATGGAAGCTAAACTAAAAGAGATTGAAGCTAAAGGGTATGATGCAAGTGATAAAGAAAAAGCTTTAGTAACTGTATTTGAAGTTGCGATTGAAATGTATCATCGTGGTTATTCTATTTTACCTGTTAATATTGATAAATCACTAGCAACTAAATTTAGTGTTGATTATGAAAACAATGCTATTTTACCTTCATTTATTAGTATCGATAGTTTGGGTGTGAATGTTGCTGAAAAGGTTATAAGTGCTCGTGAAATACAACCATTTATTTCAAAAGAGGATTTAGAAAAAAGATCTAAATTGAATAAAAATCATATGTTATTACTTGAAAGAATTGGTTCATTAGACCATTTGCAAGACTATAATCAGTTATCATTATTTTAAAAAAAACAAGGATTTTTTCCTTGTTTTTAAAATTCTAAATTATCAAATTTGTAAACATTGTTTTTATCATCAATTTCAATTTTAATTCTATCACCATCTCTAGTATTAATTAACTCACTAGATATAGTTGCTGATACTTTGATTATTGTTTTATCAATAACTATATAAAAATTATTATCACTAGAATTATAGTCAATTCTTTTAATTTTAACTGTTTTAGTTTTTAATAAACTACCTTTTTCTGTATTTAATGATTTTCCAGAGTATTTTAAATAGGCTAAACTAGTGCTTTTTTCAAAAGAAACTTTATTTAAATTTAAAGTATCAACAAAGCCATAACTTTTAATTAAATTTGTATTATCTTTTAACGTAGTATAGTAAGTAAGTTTATTATCAACTAATGTTAATGTTGGGAAAGTAGAATAATATTTATAGTTTTGCGCTTCACCCATTAGAGTTTCCATTGCAGCAATTTCGCTAATGGCACCTTGTTTAATAAACATATTTTCTTGAGTTTTAATATTAGTAAGCATAAATCCAGTTAATGATTCATCGCTTCCAGAACTTGTAACACCAGAATATAGATAAATAGTACCATCTATTTCAATATAACGATAATTTAAAAAGTGAGGAGTATTCTTTGCATCACCTTGTGATAACAACATAATATCATTTTTTCCAAAAATAGTATTCCAATAACCTTTTACATACTTCATATTCCATTCGATTGATTCTCTTAAATAGTCAGGATGGTAAACATTATCAATCCATTTAGGTTGCTCACCAATTTTATATTTTTTAACTTCACCAGTTTCAGCATTTAATGTTACAACATTATTAGGAGTAACAACACTTAAAAATTGTTTAGTTGTATAGTCATTAGAAATATAATAAGGAGTACCATTATCATCAATTTCAAATCTTGAATTATAATGATCATAAACACCGTGTAATGCAAACTTTCTTTTTACGTTTCTAAGTATATAGCCATCTTGTGTGTATTTAATTTTCTTATTGTCAATTAATTTTACATCACCACTATATTTATCTACAATAATATATCCAGGTGATGTTCTTTTATTTAAGCTAATAATAAAACTATTATATTCTAAAGGAGCAACTGAAACAAAATTATTGTTATACATTATATCTTGATATTCACCAACTTGAAAGAAATTTCCTAATTGTTCACTACCAAGTATTTTATCTCCAAGTTTCTTTGCATAATCGCTATCAACCATAATAAATTTATTAGTATCTTTTTTAAAAATATCATTAATTTTAATTGTTTGATAACTTGTAATTGATTTTTGTTTATGATTTGTAAAAAGTGGTGTGCTTATTAGACCAAGAATAAAAATTGCTACTGCTGCAAAAACAGCAAGATTTGGTATCTTCTTATTAAACTCATTACTTGTTTTATCAATGAAATTTTTAAAATAAAATAATATTGCAATATATATTAATAAAACAATAAAAATTGTATAACTTGGTGGATTAAAGCCAAGTGGTATTTTTAAAATCCAACATGGAATGATTGTTAGTAACAATATTCCTAAAACAAGTATTATCTTAAATAAATTTTTTTTAATCATTTAAATGCTCCTTTTTTATAATTACAGATTGTTGATACTCTTTTTTTGATAAATAATTAACACTAGGTTTTGCAAGTGAATATACATTAGTTATTCTTTGTTCTAAATCTAGTGCTAAAGAGTTATGCTTACTAAGTGTTGTCAGTATTTTATAACTCGTTTTATCCTTTTGTTTTTTTAGATATTTTTGACCAATGGAATTCATTCCAAGAACTCTAATGTAATCAATTTCAACATTAAGTTCATCTTTTTTTATATTACAAATTAAGTAGATAATTGTTCTTTGTATTCTAGTCTTTGGATATCTTTTACTACTTACTAAATTAATAAAATCATCAATATTTGAAACTTTATTGATTGTATTTTTAAATAAATATTCTAAACCTTCATCAAAACCTTTAATAGTTTTTAATTGTTCAATTGAATTTGTAAGTAATTGATATTTAAGAATGTAAAAAAAATCATTTAAAAATACTAATTCATCATATTTTTTTTCTAACATTGTTGCCATAGGTGTTAATGTTGAAATATCATCCTTATTTAAAAGACTATTTCTAATTGCAGTTGCACTAGCAATATCAGAATTAATTTTTGTAGATAAATATTCATTATTTCTTTTAATAGATATTGGCTCAATTTCATAGTTGTTTTGATATATTTCTTGTAAGTAGGCTAATCCTAAAATATCATTTGATAGTTTAATTGGATTTATATTGTAATCTTCAAAAGCATTGTTACATGCAATAGCATATCGCTGTCCATTTTGTAAATGTTTTTTAACAAGACTTTGGTATTTTGAATCCAAACTTATTTTAGCTGCCTGTTTAAGTGTTAAAAGATCATTGCTTTCACTACCAAAAACTAAATAATCAATTTTTAATTCGTTTAATATTTTTAAAGCACCTTTAGCAAAATAATTAGCTGACTGAATTGCAAAGATACTTGGCATTTCAATAACTAAATCAATATCATGATCTAAAGCAAACTTTGTTCTATCAAATTTATTAATGATTGCAGGTTCGCCACGTTGCATAAAAGTAGGTGACATAATAGCAATCAAAACATCACAATTAGTTAGTTTTCTAGCTTCTTTAATATGATATAAATGTCCATTATGAAATGGATTATATTCAACTACAATACCACATACAATCATTAAATCACCTCCTAACTATTATATCACAACAAAATCATTAAAGTTGTCTTTTATTTGATTATCTTAATGTCAATAACTTTCGAAAATGTCTCAGATTTTTAAAATCATGAGCATTTTTTTAATACTCCAAATTGTTTACAATACTATATTCTAAATCAGTAT